>CAMDDY010000089.1 GCA_945893125.1 Bordetella parapertussis | reverse complement strand
CGCAAGCGCGAACAGCACTACCCGGCAAGTATTTCTCCACGCACCGCCGCAGGGCGCTTAGAATCCGCTTTCAACAACAGATCAATCTGAACGCGCAACCACTTAAATCATCCCTCGTTCAGGCTCATACCTGGATTGGAAAATACTTTCCGCCGCCTCGATACCACAATGTGCGACGGGTTGTACCACGCCCAACCGATTGACTACAATCAGTGCACTTGACCAATTCAAAGTTCAACATAAGGAAATCTCATGTCCCAGACGCTTATCCTCACCGGCGACCTCAATTTCATGGGCGTCACCGACCCCACCGTGCCGTTTCGCAAAGCGATTGCGGACTTCAAGGCCGCCGACGTGCGTTTCAGCAACATGGAGTGCTGCCTGTACGCGCCGCCCTCCGGCCAGGTGTGGGACAACGAGGGCTTCATGGCCGACCCCGGCCCCGGCGGCGAGTGTTTGAAATTCGCGGGCATCGACGCGGTGGGCATCGCCAACAACGTCAACTACGGCGAGGCCGCGATCAACGGCTCGGTGGCGCGTCTCGATCAAATCGGCGTCAAGCACACCGGCGCCGGCGCCAACCGCGAAGCCGCCTACGCACCCGTAATCATCGAAAAGAACGGCGTGCGTTACGGCTTTTTGCAGCGCACTTCCGTGTATTGGCCGACCAACCACGAAGCCACCGCGCACACCGCCGGTGTCGCCACCATCAAGGGCCACACCGCGTACCAATTGCCGCTGCACAAAACGCGCCCGGACATTCCGCCGGCGAATCGCCCCGGCATTCCGCCGGAAATTCTCACCTGGCCTGACGCCAAGCATCTGCAACTTTTCAAGGACGACGTAGCTGCGTTGCGCAAGCAATGTGACATCCTCGTCGCCTCCTGCCACTGGGGCCTGCACAAAGACGTGCTTGATTACATGCCGATGATCGCGCATGCGGCGATTGATGCGGGTGCTGACATCGTGATGGGCCACGGCCCGCATTACTCGCTGCCCACGGAGATGTATCAGGGCAAACCGATCCTCTACGGTCTCGGCAGCTTTTCATTTCACACCGGCCACGGTGGACGTAAACACGGCGACTGGCTGGGCATGGTGGCACTGGTGAGCGTGGAGAAAAAAGCCGTGTCGAAAGTGCGCATCCGCTTTGTACGCCACAACGACGCCAACGAAACCTATTTTTGCGATCCGGCGAATGAAGGCAAAGAGCTGGGCGAACTCAATACTCGCGGGGCGAAGTTGGGGACGAAGCTGGTGGCGACGGGTTTGGATTTGGAGATTGCGGCGGCTTAACTATCGTGTCGGCCATCGTGCCGGGCGCCGGGCGCGTGCTACCGGGCGGCCTGTAACCGTCGGTGAGTGTGTACAGAAACGCCACAATGTCGTCGATTTCCTCGTCATTGAGTTGCGCGCGCTGTTGCGGGCGGCGCTGATAGGGCGGCGTATCGACGTCGACATTGGCGTGATATTGCGCCGGCAGATCGTTGAATTTTTTGCCCTCGGAAAACCACCGCGCCGGATCGGTATCGCGCGTGGCGTAGAACGCTACCGCATCACGCAGATGGTCAAAAAAACCGTTGTGCATGTACGGTGCGGTCACCGTGATATTGCGCAGCGTCGGCGTTTTAAAGAGACCGCAGGTGGCGGGGTCTGTCACCGCCGGCTTGAAGTTTGTCACCGGCGGCGTAGGGATCAGCGCTTGCGGCTTTGTACCCGCCACCGGCACGCGCTCGCATAACCCTAAATCAACAAACGCCGGATCGGCATTTTTCGGTATGCGTAGACTACGCGGCAACCCCAGCGCGCGGAAACTAAAATCCGTGAACAACGATTTTTGCGGATCGCGTGAATCGGTATCGGCGGTATGGCATTGCGCGCAATTGCCTTTTTGCCGAATGGTAAAAAGACTCAAGCCGCGCTGTTCCTGCTCTGTGAACGTGGCTTGCCCGCGCATCACATAATCAAACTTCGAGGTAAACGGCTGGAAAACGCGCGTGCGCTCAAAGGCGGCGATCGAGGCCGCCACCGCATCCAGCGCCTTATCGGGATCATCAAAAATATTGTCGCCCCACGCGCGGCGAAATTCACCGGCGTACGCGGCTCTAGCGACCTTGGCGATCAGCGCCGGAGTATCCGCGTTATTCATTTCCACTGGATTGAAAAACGGCTGCTTCGCCTGTTCTTCCAGCGTATCGGCGCGGCCATCCCAAAAGTGACCACCCACCGGCAAGCGCTTGCCATCCTCGACGATGCCATTCCGACTAAAACGCGGCGTGGTAGCCAGATACATGATGGTGGGCGCGTCGCGCGTGCCGAACTGGTCGGAGCGGCTGCCCAGCGCCACCCCGATCATGGTGTTGTTGTTGCCGGTGAAGGCACGCCGGGGGTCGTGGCACGAGGCGCACGCCGTGCCGACGGGCTCCGACAGGTTCACATCGAAAAACAGACGCAGACCGAGCCGCTCGCGCGGCGTCAGGGCAGTCTGATCAATGGCGTCGGCCAGCGAGCGAACAAACTGCTCATGCGGAATATCCTGTGCCTGCGGCGACGGCGCGGGCAGGAAGAAACCAATGCCCGCCAGAACGGAAATAATCAGCGTGAGTTTGGCAAGGCGGGGCCGCGTGCATCGAAACATGACGGATCGCCGCAGCGGTTATATCAGCGCATTCATCTTAAAATTCATGTCACTTCGCCAGCCCCATCTCGATAAACAGCGCTTTCACATCGGCGTACTCAGCCTGCCAGTGCTTCACGGTGTCGGCGCTGTTCTTGTAAACGTTGGCCGCGAGGTTACGCTCGACATCCTTGATCCACTCCGGGTCTTTGACGGTGCGCGCGATGGTGGCATCCCAGAACGCTG
This sequence comes from Bordetella parapertussis, assembly GCA_945893125.1. GTDB lineage: Bacteria > Pseudomonadota > Gammaproteobacteria > Burkholderiales > SG8-41 > UBA5216. Next base: position 10,286 of record CAMDDY010000089.1, on the reverse strand, counting down.
TCTGCGCCGCCGTGAATCCGGGCGGCCCGGCGAGACCACGCCACAAATCCTGCGCGCTATCGATGCCGAGTTCCTTCCATGTCGGCACGTTGGCGAGATCGCCCTCCCAGCGCTTCGGCGCGCCGATGGCGAGCACGCGTAACTTGCCGGAGCGCACATGCGCGAGCACCGTCGACACCGAACCCGCCGCCGCATCGACGTGCCCGCCCATCGCGGCGGTCATGCCTTCCGAGCCGGAGTTAAACGCCACCGAGCGCAGGCGCTTCACATCTACACCGGCGGCTTTCATCGCGTGCGCGTACGACGAGTGCGTGGCGTTGCCCACCACGGTGCCGATGGCCACCGAATACGCCGTCGGATCTTTACGCATCGCGGCGATGAACTCGCGCGCATCCTTGATCGGCGAATCGGCGCGCACCACCAGCGCGACATACTCCACCGCAAAAATCGCGATCGGCGAAAAATCCGTGAAATGTTGTTTGCTGCGGCCCGCCACGTGGTTGCTGATCAGCGGCTGCGCGACGATTTGCAGATAGTGCGCATCGCCCTTGTGATTCGACATGAAAGCCAGCGCCACCGCGCCGCCGCCGCCGGGCCGGTTCGACACCGACGAAGTTTGCTCAAACAATTTGCGCTCCTGAAAAATGCGCTGGATCAGCCGGCCCTGGCGATCTTGCGGGCCGCCGGGCGTGGTGCCGATGATGATGTCGATGGGCTTTTCCGGTTTCCAGGTTTGCGCGCCTGCCGGCGCGGACAATAGCGCAGCCATCAGGGATGCCGTTAAGCAGAACTTAAAATTATTCAATAAAAACATATATTTATATCCTAGTTTCAAAGATCGCATCAATCACTAATACCGTGCCGCTGCGCAATGACGACGCGCCCAGCACACTGCGCACATGTTTGCCCGCATCACCCAACACCGCCACCAGAAAATCCGAAGCGCCATCCAGCACTTGCGGATGATCGGCAAATTCAGCCGTGGCGTTGAGATAGCCGCAGATGCGCAGGCAACGCGCGAGTTTGTTCCAGTCTCCGTTGCAAGCCGCTTTCACTTGCGCCAGCACATTGATCGCGGCCAGCCGCGCGGCTGCTTTACCGTCCGCCACGCTGACTTCGGCGCCGAGACGCCCAAGAAATGCATGTTTGCCATCAATAACCGCCGCCTGCCCCGCAACCAGCACCTGATTGCCGGTGATGATATACGGCAAATAATTCGCCGCCGGTGATGGCGCATCGGGCAGCGTCACACCCATTTTTGCCAGCCGATCATCAATTGCGTGCATCAAATAGCATCCGGTTGGTCCGTCGGAAAGGTCAATATCGCGAACAATGGAAGGCTGAATCTATGTGGGTGACTACGCAGTGTCAAGCAAGCTCGCTATACTGCGCGTTCCCGCTCGACGTTATTCCCGCCAACCACGCATTCCGTATCCGAACTGCCGATCAATCAAGTTATCCGAAGGAGAGTCCGTCATGTCCGACACCACCCTAAACGGCGTATTGCCGCAATCCCCCACGCTGGGCGACGTCGTCAAACAGTTATTGCCGCAGGGCTGGGCAAAATTGGTGCAGCCGATTGCCGCCTCGACCATCACCACCGACACGACGGGCCTGGTGGCTGGCGAAGTGCATCTGAACACCATGACCGGTGTCGTTCCCGCCTACCGCGCGCACCCGAGCAAAGACGGAAAATTTCCGGTGGTGCTGGTGGTACAGGAAATTTTCGGCCTGCACGAACATATCAAGGATGTCTGCCGGCGTCTCGCCAAGGCCGGCTATTTCGCCATTGCGGTCGATCACTACCATCGCCACGGCGATGTCACCCAGTTCACCGACAATCAGGAAATTTTCGCCAAGGTGGTGAACCACGTGCCTGACAGCGTGGTGATGTCCGACCTCGACACCGCCGTGGTTCACGCGGGTGCCTCCGGCCGCGGCGACACTTCCAAACTCGCCGTCACCGGCTTCTGCTGGGGCGGACGCATTACCTGGACGTATTGCATCCACAACCCGAAAGTCAACGCCGGTGCGGCATGGTACGGGCGCCTGGTTGCGCCCAGCAAAGCGCCGCTGCAACCCGCGTACCCGGTGGAATTCGCCGCCATCCTCAAAGTGCCGGTGTTAGGTTTGTATGGCGCCGAGGATGCCGGCATCCCCGTGGCGCACGTCGAACAAATGCGCGACGCGTTAAAGGCCGCGGGCAACACGGTGAGCAACATCGTGTTGTATGACGGCGCGCCGCACGCGTTCTATGCGGATTATCGTCCGAGCTATCGCAAGGAAGCGGCGGATGATGGCTTCAAGCGCATGCTGGCCTGGTTTAAACAGTACGGCGTGGCCTGACACACGAAACACCGTCATTCCGGATGCGCAACAGCGCCATCCGGAATACGTTACATTTGCAGCGTGGCGCAACCCTCACGACGTTTCCGGACTAACACATGCCTTGCGGCAGGGGCGGCTACGCTGGCTTCCGCATTGTTCTGCAGTAACGCCTCTGCGCAACCCACGCCCTATCCCGTCAAACCCGTCCGCGTGATCGTCATGTTCCCCGCCGGCAGCGGCGTGGACATCGTCGCGCGCATCGTGGGGCAGAAAATGGGCGAGGGCCTTGGCCAGCAATTCAACATCGATAATCGAGCGGGTGCGGGTGGCATCATCGCCGCCGACGCCACGGCGAAAAGCGCGCCCGACGGCTACACGCTGGTGATGGTGTCCGCCGCGCACACCATCAATGCCAGCTTGTATACGAAGCTGCCGTATGATCCGGTGCGCGATTTCGCGGCCATTTCGTTGCTTGCATCGACGCCCTATCTGTTGGTGGTGCATCCGTCATTACCCGTTAAAACCGTTGCGGATTTCATCGCGCTGGCGAAAGCCAGACCCGGTCAGTTGAGCTACGGCACCGGCGGTGTGGGCGTTGGTTCTCATCTCGCAGGCGAGTTGTTCAAGTACATGGCAAAAATCGATATCGTCGATGTGCCGTATCGCGGAGGCCCGTTTGCCGCCACCGACACCATAGCCGGACAAGTACAGTTCACCTTCAGTAACGTGCCGACCGGATTGCCTTTAGTGAAAACCGGCAGGCTGAAAGCCCTCGCGGTGACCAGCGCGCAACGTTTCTCCACTGTGCGCGATCTGCCCACGGTCGCCGAGTCCGGACTGCCCGGTTATGAAGTCGTCACGTGGCAGGGCTTGCTCGCGCCCGCCAAAACGCCTGCGGCCGTCATCTCGCGTCTGCACGGTGAAGCGCTGAAGGCGCTGGCGAATCCGGACGTGCGCGAGCGCCTCACCGGACAAGGTCTCGAAATCGTCGGCAACACGCCGGAGGAGTTTGCCAAACTGGTGGTCGACGAAACCGCGCGCTGGCGGCGCGTGGTGCAGGCGGCGAAAATAAAACCGCAGAATTTCTCGCAGTAATGCGGGGCGGCGGCAGATTATTCGCTGCGCGCCTTGAGATTCAATAACTCGCCGATTTTCTCCGACGCTTTCAGGCCCGTTCCCGTTAGTACGAGTACCGTGCTTTCGCCCGGTTTTATCGCCCCACTCGCCAGCAACTGCGTCAACCCCGCGCCCGCCGCTGCGGACGTGGGCTCCACATAAAGCCCCTTACGCGCAAGCATGCCCAGCGCCGCCACAATTTCCGCCTCGGTGACGGCAACGATGCTGCCGCCTGAATCACGCACCGCGCGCAGCGCTTCCACCACGCGCGTGGGCTTGGAGGATGCGATGCCCTCGGCAATCGTCGGCGTCACCTCCGTCGACACCAAATGTTCCACGCCCGCCTTGAACGCATTGAAATACGGCGCGCAGTTCGCGGCCTGCACGCCGAAGATGCGCGGCATTTTATTGATCTCGCCGCTGCGCAGCAGTTCGCCGAATCCGATCGCGCAACCGGATACATTGCTGCCGTAGCCTAGTGGCACGATCACGTTGTCGGGCGCTTTAAAACCCAACTGCTCCCACAGTTCATACGCCAGCGTCTTGGTGCCTTCGGCGAAAAATGGTTGCCAGTTGTGGCTGGCGTAAAAAATTTCGTGGCTCATGCGCATCGCGGCATCGGCGACATCCTGACGCGTGCCGCGTATGGTCACCACATCCGCGCCACCGGCGGCGATCTGCGCAATTTTCGGATACGACGCCGTTTCGGGCACGAGTATGCGAGCGCGCATGCTCGCCGCTGCCGCGTAAGCCGACAATGATGCGCCCGCGTTGCCCGACGAATCTTCAAGAACTTCTTTAATGCCGCGGCTTTTAAGATAACTCACCATCACCGTCATGCCACGATCTTTGAACGAGCCAGTGGGCATCATGAACTCTAGCTTGAACATCACGTTCGCTTGCTGCCACTCACCGCACGTCAACGGTGTCCAGCCTTCACCCATCGTCACCGCGTGCTTGTCGTCTACGGCTATGGCCTTGGCGTAGCGCCACACCGAGTAACGTGAGGTATGAATATCGGCGCGCTTCAACCCCGCGCCCGGCGTGAGATTAAGATAGCCGCCGCTGTCGGCGCACCAGCGGGCGTTATCGATCGGGTATGTGGCGCCCGTGGCGGGGTCTATATAATTCATATTAAAAACAATAAGTTATGTTACTTCCGCAAAAACGCCTTACTCAAATCCAGCACGCGATTCACATCATCCATGTTGTTATACGCGTGCAGCGAAAAGCGCAGCAGCCCACGCCGTATCGACAGCTTCACTTGATTGTCGCCGAGGTGCTGATATAACCCGTTGAAGCGTTCGTCGTCTGAGCCGTAATGATTGGCGCTCATGTTGCCGATGGTCACGATGCCTGCCAGATGCGGCCCCGGCTTTCCCCCGGCAACCGGCACGTCCATGTCCACGTAACCTTGCGCCAGCGCATGCACCAGACCCGTGACATGCTTCTCAATACGCTGCGTGCCGATGTCGAGCAACTGCTTCATCGACGCGTTCACCGCCGCCGTTGCCGCGAAGTTGTAGTTGCCCAAATCGAATCGCCGCGCGCCCGCCGCCATTTTGAAGGACATGTCTCCCATGGCCGCTTCGTGCGCATCACCGAGATCAACACCAAAGCGCGCAAGATACGCGGGCTGCATTTTGTCGGCCCACTCGCGCCGCACATACAGGAAACCCATGCCGTAGAGGCCCAGTAAACCTTTCTGCGTGGACACCGTCAACGCATCAATGTTCGACTGCTTTACATCCGTATGCACCTTGCCCGCCGACTGGGCCGCATCCACCAGCAACAACACGCCGCGCTCGCGGCAAGCGCGGCCCAGCGTATCGATGTCGGTGCGAAAACCCGGCGCGAATGTCACCGTGGACACCGTCGCGCAACGCGTGCGCGCGTCCATTTTTGCGATGAAGTCATCCACGGGAATAGTGTTGTCGCGCGGCTTGACCATGCGCACTTCCACGCCGAAGCGTTGCAGATTCAGCCACGCATACACGTTGTTCGGATGCTCCAGTTCGGGGCACAGCACCACGTTGTCGCCGGCCTTCCACGGTATGCCGGTCGCCACCATGTTGAGACCTTCGGAGATGTTCTTGGTGTAAGTGACTTCCTCAGGCGAGGCGTTAATCAGTTGCGCAAAACGGCCGCGCGCCTCTTCGATCAGTGCAAAAAAGCGATCCTTGTCGCCGCCATTCATCATGCGGTCATCGATTTGTGCGTCCAGCGCCGCACGCGTGGTGCGCGACAGCACGCCGCGCGCCGCCACGTCCATGTAGGTCCACTTTTTCAGCGCGGGAAAGTCGTCGCGGAAAGCGGCGACCACATCGAATTCGGTGTTGGGTTTATTCATGATTTAGCTCCGTGACAACGATAATACAGACCCCGTCGTTCCCGCGCAGGCGGGAACCCATAACACACGTGCCACTGGCAACAACGCGCCCCCATCCTACCTTCCCCCGAGGGAAGGGGGTACCCGCCTGCGCGGGAATGACGAGGTTGTTGATTTTACGATCCTTCCAAATAAACTCTCGACGAATAATCCGCCGAAATCCTGCCTTCAATCACGTCCTTTTCAACCGCGCTGATGGTACGCTGTTTCGCATCGCCATAACCCGCGCCCGCCGGCGTGCAAATGCGCAGCACACTACCGCGCGGCAGCGGAATATCCGCTGCCGCCGAAGGCAGTGTTTGTTCACCGGGCGTATCCGGATTCAGCACAAACGCGCCGCACGCCCCCGACCCGCCGCCCGCCATGCCGGGCGACGCCACGTGCTGCCGCTCGGACGACAAGCTCACCACGATGTCGTCGGCCAGCACGCGGTAATCGCGCACCACGCCGGCGCCGCCGCGATACTGCCCCGGCCCGGACGATTCATCCCACAGCGCGTAACGCTCCACGCGAAACGGATACGCATGCTCCAACGCCTCGCTCGGCAGATTCGATGAGCCCGAGGCATGCACGCGCACGCCATCCACGCCGTCGCGGTTGGCGCGCGCGCCCATGCCGCCCGCCACGGTTTCGTAATCGACAAAATAAACGCCGGTGCGCGGATCGGTGCCCGACAGCACAAACAAATGATGCGGCCCGCTGCCCGCCAGCGCTTTGTCGGGCATGGCCTGCGACAGCGCATTGGCGATCACATCACCCAGCACGCTGGCGGAAATCGAACGACAACCGATCGCCGCCGGCGGCACCGGCCCCACCACGCAGCCCGGCGGCGCCTTGATGTGCAGCGTGCGGTAGTAGCCGGCGTTGGCCGGCACTTCGGGGTCGAGCAGGGCCTTGGCCACCGTGTACACCGTGGCGAGCAGCGCGCGATACGGAATATTGCGCGCGCTCTCCAACTGCTTGCCGGAGCCGGTGAAATCAAAATCCAGGCGGTCTTTAGCGATGGTCAGCGCCAGTTTGATAACGCAGGTTTCGCCGTCAACGTTGCCATCGAGAAAATCCTCCGCCACATAACGCCCGCGCGGCAGCTTGTTAATGGCGGCGCGAAATCGCTTCTCGGTGAAATCGAGATAACCGGCTATCGCAGTCTGCGTTTCTTTCACCCCATAGCGATCAAACAGTTGCAGCACGCTGCGCGCGCCCACGGTGTTGGCGGCGAACTGCGCGTTGAGGTCACCCACGCGCTCATCCGGCGTGCGGGAGTTCAATAAAATTATATCGACGACATCGCGATTCACCACACCCTTGCGCATCACGCGCACCGGCGGAATGCGCAGGCCTTCCTGATAAATCGACTTGCACACCGCCGCCTCCGACCCCGGCACCATGCCGCCCACGTCGGCGTGATGCGCGATGTTGGCGACAAAGGCGATGATTTTATTGCCTTGGAACACCGGCGCGATCACGTTGATATCCGGCAGATGCGTGCCGCCGCCGTTATACGGATCATTGGCGATAAACATATCACCCGGCTCTATGTCTTTGGCGGGAAAGCGTTTCAAAATTTCCGCCACCGCGCCCACCATGGAACCCAGATGAATCGGCACGCGCTGCGCCAGCGCGATCACCTCGCCCGCGGTGTCGAAGATCGCGGTCGAGCAATCGGCGCGCTCCTTGATGTTGGGCGAAAACGCCGTGCGCATCAGCGTCGCGCCCATTTCCTCGGCGGTGGCGAGTAAAAAACGCGCGATGACTTCGGATTTAATGGGGTCGATTTTTCGTTTCATGGCACTCTCAGCGTTATCAGCCTTATCAGTGTTAGCGAGCCGGACCGATCCATATCATATTGAGGAAATCTTCAAACGTAGACGCAACGAATAGCGGCGGGCGGCGCTTCGCATCGTCTATAAATAGCACCTGTCCATTGGCGGAATTCCAACCGTAGCGGTTGTCGAACCGGTCATCGGCAATCGGCACGAGTCCTGCATCCTGCCAATCCGCACGCGCGCGAAAATCCATCAGCAGATTTCCGGTCGCACCCTTGCAACCGAGGATGGTCAAAATTTCCAAGGGCTCCGCACCATTGACGGGAATCAGCGCCTCTCCGGCGAACCGGCATCGGCCATACGATTTTTGTATTTCGCGAAACAGTGCCGGCAGCGTTACACCGAGCGCCGCTTCGGCCATCAACAACTCCTGCTCGGAAGCCGGATCGAAGGCGTCGTCTATCGCTTGCAGGCTTGCGGCTAACAACGCGACGGTTTCTCGCGCGTTCATTTTTTCACCAACGTCAGATGCAGATAACCCAACGCATCGTTGAGGATTATCGCTTTGGGCGGCACCACGGTCGTCGCATCCATTTGCTCGATGATCGCCGGCCCGGTCGCGCGCCAGCCCGTGGGCAACTGCTCGCGCTGATACACCGGCGTCTGCACGAAGCCGGTTTCAGCAAACCACACACGGCGTTTTTCTGTAACTATATGTTTTTTTACGGATTCTTTTACTTTCGCGGCGGGTAGCGTCTTGCGCGCGACGGTCACCACCAGCCGCAGATTGACGATTTCCACCGGCTGCGCCGGCATGTCGTAGCCGTAAAACGCCTTATGGCGGCGATGAAAAGCGGCGGCCAATCGCTGGAGGCCAACGGCGGTCAAACGATCAGACGCAAGCGGCATGATGAGTTCAAAATTCTGGCCGAAGTAACGCAGGTCTACAAACCATTCGAACGTTGCCTTGCGTTCACCTTCACCACGTAACCACTCCGCCCCGCGCTTTTTCAAATCCGCAAAGCCCGCGTTGAACGCCTTCACGTTCGCGCTTTCCGCGCGCAGCAAGCGCGTCAAACTGAAATCGCCGCGAACATCCGCGTGCAGCAAGCCGATTGCCGACAACAAACCCGGGCGCGGCGGCACCAGCACGCGGCCCATGCCCATGTTGCGCGCGACATCCGCCGCGTGCAGCGGCCCCGCGCCGCCAAACGCCACCAATGCAAAGTCACGCGGGTCTTCGCCCTGTTCGACCGAGATCACGCGCACCGCCCCCATCATGTTGACGTTGATGATTTCGAGCACGCCGGCGGCGGCCTTCACCGCATCCACGCCGATTGATTTCGCCAGATCGTCAATCGCCGCGTGCGCCTTGTCCGGGTGCATCGCCATGCGGCCGCCGAGCAGTGACTTGGGACTCAACCGCCCCAGCGTCACGTTCGCATCCGTCACCGTGGCGCGCGTGCCGCCGCGCCCGTATGCCGCCGGGCCGGGATACGCGCCCGCGCTTTGCGGCCCCACCTTGAACAAGCCGCCCGCGTCGATCCACGCAATTGAGCCGCCACCCGCGCCGATGGTGTGGATGTCGAGCGAGCGCGTGCGCACCGGAAAGCCGCCCATCTGGCGCTCGCTTTTTTTCGCCGGCTCGCCATCACGAATCAAACACACGTCGGTGCTGGTGCCGCCCATGTCGAAAGTAATCAGGTTCGGCGCCTTTAGCTGGCGGCCCATACGTGCTATGCCCACCGTGCCGATCACGCCACCCGCCGGGCCGGAGAAAAACGTGTTCACCGGCATTTTGCGCACGGCGCCGGGCGACACCGCGCCGCCGTTGGATTGCATCACGCGCGGCATCGGGCGTATGCCCAGCCCCGCCACGCCCTGCTCGAACTGCAACATGGTGCGATCCATGATCGGCATCAAACTCGCGTTCACCGTCGCCGTCGAAAACCGTTCGAACTCACGAAACTCACCCAGCACTTCATTCGATGTGCAAAGATAAATCTCCGGCCACAGTGATTTCACCAGCGCACGGGCACGTTCCTCGTGATCCGCGTTCGCATACGCGTGCATAAAGCAGATCGCCACCGCCTCCACCTTTTTCGCCTTCAATACCTCCACCGCGCGACGCACATCGTCTTCCACCAACGGCGTGACGACGGCCCCATCCTGCGCCACGCGCTCGCGCGCCTCCAGCCGGCAATCGCGCGCGGCGGGTGGCATCGGTTTCGGGATATCGAGGTTGAAATAATGCGGGCGACGCTGGCGCGCGAGCTCCAGCACATCGCGAAAGCCGGCGGTGGTAATCACGCCGGTGGCGGCCCACTTACCTTCGAGCACGGCGTTGGTGGCGAGCGTGGTACCCAGCACCAGAAACGCGACGTCGCGGCGGGCGATGACGTTCTGGTCCAGCAGTTCGGCGATGCCATCCAGAATGCCGCGCGCCGGATCGCCGGTGGTGGTGGGCACCTTGTGATACCAGTACCGCCCGCTGGCGGCATCGGCCGCGACCAGATCAGTGAAGGTGCCGCCGGTGTCTATGCCTACGAAAATTTGGCTCACGGTTTTTCCAATGGATTGCGATCTAAATCTACAAGCTCACCAAACATTTGCGTGAGTGCATCAATACCAAGGCCGTCATTCCCGCGCAGGCGGGAATCCATAACAGAGTGCCATAGGGCACAACG
>CAMDDY010000088.1 GCA_945893125.1 Bordetella parapertussis | reverse complement strand
GGATGCGACGGCTCGCGCATGTTCCGTCAAGTGGTGTTGCCGGCGGCGATGCCCGGCATCTTCAACGGCCTGCGGCTCGCGCACGGCTTCGCGTGGATACTGATCGTGGTGGGCGAAATGACTGGCGTGCCCACCGGCCTGGGGTCGGTCATCATGGACGGGCGCACCTTGTCGCGCACGGACCTGGTGATCACCGGCATGATTATCATCGGCCTCGCCGGATTTTTAACCGATCGTATTATCGTCAGCATCAATAACTGGGTGCTGCGCTGGAGCCCGCAACATCATGCATAACGAACCATTAGTCGAGTCGGGCAGGCACCCGCGCCAGTTCCTGGCCATCACCGACGTCACCAAGACATTTCAGATCGGCGCCGACGCGGTACAGGCGCTGCGCAGCGTGAATCTGCGTATCGACAAGGGCGAATTTGTGTGCCTGATCGGCGCATCGGGTTGCGGTAAATCCACGCTGCTCAGAATTATTGCCGGATTTGAGCAGCCGACGTCGGGAACGGTCAGTCTTTACGAGAACGTGATCACCAGCCCCGGCAGCGACCGCGGCATGGTGTTTCAGGATTACGCGCTGTTCCCGTGGATGACGGTGCGCGAGAACATCAGCTTTGGCCCGCGTCAAAAAGGACTGGCCAAAAAATACATCGACGAAATCTCCGGCGAGTACCTGCATATGGTCGGGCTGGAGAAATTCGCCGACCGGTTTCCGCATCAACTCTCCGGCGGCATGAAGCAACGCGTGGCGATAGCCCGCGTGCTGGCCAATGAGTGTGAAGTGTTGCTGATGGATGAACCCTTCGGCGCGCTGGATGCACTGACGCGCGAAAGCCTGCAACAGGAACTGCTGGAGATCTGGGAACGCACCAAGGTGACGGTGATTTTTGTCACGCATTCGGTGGAAGAAGCCGTGTTGCTGTCCGACCGCGTGGTGGTGATGACGGCGGGGCCGGGACGTATCGAGGCCGACGTGGCGATAGAACTGGCGCGCCCGCGCGAAGTGTCGGCGATTGATTTTAATCAGGTGCGCCGCGACATCACGCAGCGACTGACCAGTCATGTTCGCACTGCGGCGCCGCGCGATCTGAAGGCGGTCGCCTGAACGGTGGGCCGCACGATGTCCGCTGTTCGAAAAGTTGATGTCCACCGGATTCCCATGGCGGGGCCTGGGGACGTGTCGGGGATCGCGCGGCTGATCGATGGCGGCGCGCTGGATCCGCGCGAGATCGTTGCGATCATGGGCAAGACCGAGGGCAACGGTTGTGTCAACGACTTCACCCGCGAGTACGCCACGGCGGCGCTGGCGGGCTGTCTGGCGCAACGGCTTCAACTGTCCGCCGCCGAGGTCGAGCGCCGTATCGCGTTTGTGATGTCGGGCGGCACCGAGGGCGTGCTCTCGCCGCACATGACAGTGTTTACGCGGAGCGAGACGCGTGATGCGCCCGGCACACAAAAAAGGCTGGCTATCGGCATCGCCCACACCCGCGACTTCCTGCCGGAAGAACTGGGCCGCCGCGCGCAGATCGATGAAACTGCCAAGGCCGTGGCCGTTGCAATGGCGGATGCGGGCATCACGCAGGCCGCCGATGTTCACTTTGTGCAGATCAAGTGCCCCTTGCTCACGGTGGAGCGCATGCGCGCCGCGCAGAGCCGCGGGCAAACGGTCGTCACCGAGGAGGCCTATGCCTCCATGGGCTACTCGCGCGGGGCATCCGCATTGGGCGTTGCCGTGGCGTTGGGTGAATTGCGTGAGCCGCTCGCCGAGGCATCGGTGCTGTCCAACTGGAGCGCCTATTCGTCGGTTGCTTCCACCTCGGCAGGCATCGAGCTCATGTGCAACGTGGTGATCGTGATGGGCAATTCCACGGAATCGGCAAGCCCTTACGCCATCGGACACGCGGTGATGCAGGACGCCATCGATCTCAATGCAGTGCTCAGCGCGTTTCAGGATGTCGGGCTGGATGTGTCCGCATCGGGAAGCGCCGCCGTGCGCGAGCGGCTGGTCAACGTGTTTGCCAAGGCCGAAGCCGCGCCGTCGGGCGAGGTGCGCGGCGCGCGGCACACCATGCTGGATGATTCGGACATTAACTCGACACGCCATGCGCGCGCGGCGGTTGGCGGATTGATCGCGGGCGTGGCCGGCACGGGGCTGGTGTATGTGTCGGGCGGCGCCGAACATCAGGGGCCGCCGGGCGGCGGGCCGATTGCGGTCATCGCGCGCGCCGACCCGGAATGACGTCCGTGCCTTTCGACGCGGATCAATTCGTGGAGGCCGCGGCGCCCGCGCTGGGCATAACGCTGACGGCCACGGAGCGTGGCGCGGTGCGCGAGCAAATGACACGCATACACGCGCTTGCGCAACTCGTCATGGATCACCCACTTGCGCTAGAAGACGAACTCGCGCCGAGATTCGAGCCTTGAGTCCTGACGCCACGGCGCTGGAGATCGCGGCTGATGTGCGCAGCCGCAAAAGAACCGCCACGGACATTGCCCGTGACACGCTTGCGCGTATCGCCATGCACGACAAACATTACAACGCATTCACCGAAGTGAACGCAGAGCGCGCCTTGCGGGACGCCGCCGCCGTCGATGCCGCCATCGCGGCGGGCCGTGATCCGGGGCCGCTGGCCGGTGTGCCGTTTGCGGTAAAAAATCTTTTTGATGTACAGGGCCATGTCACCCTGGCCGGATCACGCATCAACGCGGCGAACAACGTGGCGACGGCGGATGCAACCATGGTGCGCCGCTTGTGTGATGCGGGGGCGGTACTGGTCGGCTTGCTGAACATGGACGAGTACGCTTATGGCTTCACGACGGAGAACGCGCACTACGGCGCGACGCGCAACCCGCATTCGTTGCACCGCATCGCGGGCGGCTCGTCGGGCGGCTGCGGCGCGGCGGTGGCGGGCGGGCTGGTGCCGATTGCCGTGGGTACCGACACCAATGGCTCAATACGGGTGCCGAGCGCGCTCTGCGGCATTTTTGGATTGAAGCCGACCTATGGCCGGCTTAGTCGTGCAGGTTCGTTTCCGTTTGTCGACAGCCTGGATCATGTCGGACCATTTGCACAAACGGCGGGCGATCTTGCGGCTGTCTACGACGCGATGCAGGGCGCGGACGAGCGCGATCCGGCCTGCGCGGCACGCGCGGTAGCGCCGGTATCACATCAACTCAAACTGGGCGCCGGCGGGCTGCGTGTCGCGCTGCTTGGCGGCTATTTCGAGCACAACGCCGATGAGCCAACATGGGCAGCCGTTGCCGCCGCGGCCCGCGCACTCGGCGTCACGCGCGAAATTGTTTTGCCGGAGGTCGAGCGCGCGCGCGCCGCGGCGTTCATCATCACCGCGGCGGAAGGTGGCGCGCTTCATCTGCCGAATCTCAGGCATCGCCGCGCCGAATTCGACCCGCTGATACGCGACCGGCTGACCGCTGGCGCGATGATACCGGGCGCATGGTATCTACAGGCGCAGCGGCTGCGCCGCTGGTTCAGCCAGCGCGTGCGCGAAACATTTCAGGAGGTTGACGTGCTGCTCGCGCCGGCCACCCCGCGCGCCGCGACCGAGATCGGACAGGAAACCATGCACATACGCGGGCGCGACATGCTGGTTCGACCCAACATGGGTTTGCTGACGCAGCCGCTGTCCTTCATTGGATTGCCGGTTGTCGCCGCGCCGCTTGCGACAGCGGCGCCGATGCCGCTCGGTATGCAGATCATTGCGCCCCCTTGGCGCGAGGATCTGTGCTTGCGCGTGGCCGCTGAGCTGGAGCGACGGGGTTTGGTTTGCACAAGAAGGCGCGCCATCGAACCCGCCGCATGATCGTTAACGATCGTCCTGAAACTAAGACCGGCGATCAAGCCGAATCAATACGGCGGCAGCAAACGCCGGAATCCGTGCAGCAGCACCACGATCATAAAAAACACATTTCGCAATAGCAGGGCAAGCGGGTTGATCCACATCGGCTTAACCGGCTGACCCGCAGCACTGGCGGCGAGCCGCGCGCCGAGTTGTTCCATCCACAGCACCGTGCGCGGCCATTCGCACAGATCATGCAGCCACTCCGCCGGTATGCCGGCCTTGCCCACGCGCGCGCCGACGATGGCGCCGACTATCGCGGCAGTGGTGTCGGCGTCCCCGCCGAGGCGGATCATCGTGGTCACCGCCGCGCGGTAATCGTTCTGATGCGTGAGCCACACGTGCAGCACGCAGGGGATGGTGTGATACATGTAACCCGACACGCCCTTGCCGCAGCCGATGCTCTCGGCGAATTGCGCCGGTGATTCGCCGCGCGCGATGCCGTCGGTTACGCCTTTTACCAGCGCGACAAATGCCGCGTCGTTGATGTGTTGTTGCAACGCGTGCAAATAGTGGCCGGGCGTGATGTCAGCGCCACGCGCGGCGAGTTGCGCCGCCAGTGCCACCGCTAAAGCGCCGTACTCCGCCTTTGGGTCGGTATGCGTAATGCGCGTGGCGGCGCGCACCATCGCGCGCATGCGCGCCGGATCATCGGCGAAAACAATGCCGAGCAGTGCGCAGCGCATGGCCGGCCCGTTGCCCGCCGAAAACACACCGCTCCGGTGCGCCGGAAAGCCCAGCCAGAGTTTCAAAATCGATCTCAGCGTGGCAAGGCCGATGCCCGCGGGCAGGCCAAGTATCCAGAAGCGCAGCCGCCACGCAAAGTTGGCGAATAGTTTCTTTTCATTGGGGTGTGAGCCGTAGGCAATCACCGACTGCGCCAGCATGCAGGTGTGTTCGGTATCGTCCGACGTCATGCCCTTGCCCAACAGAAACTTATAACTGTTCAGCACCGGAAACATTTTTGCCTGCCGCCGCCGGGAGAGGCCTTCGCAGGCGAGGCCCATGGCGTCGCCCATGGCGGTGCCGAGCAGGCAGCCGGTGAGTGCGTGTTCGCTGGCGGGTGCAACGGGCGTCATGGCGTAATTGTACGTTTTCGCCAGTATACGGGTTACTCTGCGGTCGCGCCCGACACCTTGATCACCCTCGCCCAGCGCGCGGCATCGGTGCGGATAAACGCGGCGAATTGATCCAGCGTCAGTCTGCCCGGTTCCGCGCCTTCGTTCGACAGGCGTGCGCGTACCTCGGGCGCTTCCAGCCAGCGTGAAATATCGGCATTGAGTTTGCCGATGATGTCTTTCGGCAAGGCCGCCGGGCCGAACAGCGCGAACCACTGCTGCGATTCAAAGCCCGCCATGCCGGCCTCCGCCATTGTCGGCAATTGCGGCATGGCCGCGTTGCGCCGTGGCGAGGTGACCGCCAGCGCGCGAATGCGTCCGGCCTTCACCTGCGGCAGCGTGATGGCTACGGTGGAAAACGACAGATCGACTTGTCCGCCCACCAGCGCGATCACGCTCGGCGCCGAGCCTTTAAACGGTATGTGCGTCAAACGCGCGCCGGTCATGCTTTTGAATAGCTCCGCAGTCAGGTGCGGCGGCGAACCGTTGCCGCCGGAGCCGTAACTCAAACGCGCCGGTCGCGCGTTGGCGTGCGTCGCGAGCGCAATCAGTTCCTTCACGGTTTTGGCCGGCACCGACGGATGCACCACCAGCACCAGCGGCGACGACGCGATAAACGCGATGGGCGCGAGATCACGCAGCGGATCGTAGCCGAGCTTCGGGTACAAACCCGGATTGATCACAATGGGGCCGGCAGAAGACAGCAGCAGCGTGTATCCATCCGGCGCGGCACGCACTGCCATCTCCGTGCCGATGTTGCCTGCGGCGCCCGCGCGGTTCTCCACCACGGCGGATTGCTTGAACGATTCAGTCAACCGCTGCGCCACCAAGCGCGCGATCAGGTCGGACACGCCGCCGGCGGTTTGGCCGACGATGAGGCGCAGGGGTTTTGCCGGGTAGGATTGGGCGTTCGCACAAACACTTGGCGCTATCAGAATAGCGGCGAGAAATAACCTGAAGTTCATATCGATCACCGTTGAAGTGCGCATGGACAACACTCTACAATGCGCCTTTCCCGTCATGCAATCCGTTTTCGCCGGTTCAATGAAAAAACCTCTCGAAGTCCTGCGCTTGTACCCGGCGCACAACTACACGCTAAACGCCGCCTACACCAGCCGCGCGGCGCGTGATCCGAATCGTGATTTCATCATCTTCAACGGCCAATCGCAGTCGTGGCAGTCTTTCGGTGAAGCGGTGGAGCGCATCGCACGGCTGTTCGTCTCACGTGGCATCAAAAAAGGCGACCGCGTGGCCGTGATGGCGCGCAACTGCGACGGGCATCCGCTGGCGTTGTTTGCGCTGGCGCGCATCGGCGCGATCATGGTGCCGGTGAATCCGGAGTTTGGCGTGGCGGAGGCAAGGTATGTGTTTCACCACGCAGAGGTGAGCGCGGTGCTGGTTGCCGGCGACACACTGGCGGTGGCGCGGCAGGCAGTGGAGGGGCTGGCGTCGCCGCCGTGGTTTGCGCTGTTTGACAAGGCGCGGGACGGCGTGCCGCTGTTAAGCGACTTGGCCGTGAACGCGCCCAACGTGGCCTTGCCCACCGACATCACCGCCGACGACACGGTGCTGATTGTCTATACATCCGGCACCACGGGTTTTCCCAAGGGGGCGATGCACAGCCAGCGCAGTTTTGTCACCGGCGGCGAGGCGTTTGTGCAGCGCGTGTATTTGCAGGACAGTGACCGCGTGATGGTGGTGTTGCCGATGTTTCACATCAACGCGAATTTTTATTCGCTGGCGGGCACGCTGGCTGCGGGCGCGAGTCTGATCATCGTGCCGAAGTTTTCCGCGTCAACCTTCTGGCAGGTGGCGGCTGACACCGGCGCTACTGAGGTGAACATCATCGAAGCGATGGGAACCATTTTGCAAAACCGCCCGCGCAGCGAGTATCGCGCCGATCACAAAATACGCGCGGTATACGGCGTGCGCGGCAGCTACGCGGATACCTTCCGCAACGAGTTCGGTATTCCGGTTTTAATCGGCGGCTACGGCATGACGGAGATTCCGGGCGTAACCTGCAACCCGGTGGAGGGCGTGCAGAAGTGGCACACCATGGGGCCGGTGGGGCGTCACCCTGATCCGGCGCGCCCGTGGGCGCAATGCCGCGTGGTGGATGACAACGGGCGCGATGTCGGCGATAACATCGAAGGCGAGATGTGGGTGAAAACCCCGATCGTGATGCAGGGTTATTTCCGCGATGCCGAACAAACGCTGGCGGCGTTTCACGACGGCTGGTTTAAAACCGGCGATATGGTGAAGCGCGATGCCGACGGCTACTACAGTTTTATCACGCGCAAGGGCGACATTATCCGCCGCCGCGGCGAGAACATCGCCGGCGCGGAACTCGACCGCGTGATCGGCGCACATCCGGCGGTGCATGAATCGGCAGCAGTGGCGGTGCCGGCGGAGATGGGTGAGGACGACATACTGGTGTGCGTGGTATTAAAGCCCGGCGCAGCCGCTACCGCGCAGGACATCGCGCAGTGGTGCCGCGAGCGGCTCGCGCCGCAAAAGGCGCCGCGCTACGTGCGCTTCATGGATGAACTGCCGCATACGCCCACGGGCAAGGTGCTCAAACAAAAGCTGAAGGCGGATAAGGCGTTGAAGGATGGCGCGGTGGATTTGGCGGGATAGTTTGTAACTTATTGTTTTTAAACAATAATTTAAGTATTTCGCAATCAAGGTATCAGCCCCGCGTTTGCCGGTGTTCAACTGTGTTCATCTGTGGCTAAATCCGGGTCTGTATTACTTCCGTTCAATTTGATTGCCAACACGTAGCGTGCGCCGTGCGCACGATTAGCCCAAGCAACCAGGTCAATGGAGCACGGTTGATCGTGCGCATGGCGCACGCTACGGTCGATGTTTTACTGTCGCAAAAATGAATTTGAATTTAACCGGAGGAATGAAATGAAGACCCAAATAACCATGATTCGCGCCGCGCTGCTGGCGAGTGCGTTGATCGCGCCACTGGCTTTTGCCCAACAACCCGCCGATGCGCCCGCTGCCAAGCCGTCCGTACCGATTCCCAGCATCCAGCCCACGCCAACGCTGGTGCCGGGGCGCGGTGATATTCCGAGCGCGGAGATCGGCAAGCGGCTGGCGAACGTGGCGCCGCCGCCGATGGGCGTGCCGGTAGACAAGCTGCCGAAACTCACGGTGCCCAAAGGTTATAACGTCGAGGTGATCGCGCACGGCATCGGCAATGCGCGCACGTTGCGCATGGGCGACAAGGGCACGATCTTTGTGTCCACCCGTTTGCTCGACAAGGTGTATGCGGTTACCACCGACAAAAGCGGCAAGCGCGAGACCAAGGTGATCGCCTCGGGCATGGATCGCCCGAATGGCCTGGCGTTCCACAAGGGTTCGCTGTATGTGGCCGAAGGCACGAAGATTTCGCGCTTCGACAACATTGAGGACAACCTCGATAACCCGCCCAAGCCCGTGGTGATTTACGACGATCTGCCGAATCATGCCTCGCATGGCTGGCGCTACATCGGCATCGGGCCGGACAACAAGCTCTATATCAACGTCGGCGCGCCGTGCAATATCTGCGAGCCGCCGCCGGGCTACGCGCAGATTCGCCGCATGAATCTCGACGGCAGCGGCGTGGAGGTGATTGCGGTGGGCGTGCGCAACTCGGTGGGCTTTGACTGGCATCCGGTGACCAAGGAGTTGTATTTCACCGAGCATGGCCGTGATTGGTTGTCGGAAGATCTGCCGGAGGATGAACTCAATCGCGTGACCAAGTCGGGCCAGCATTTTGGCTTCCCGTATTGCCATAACGGCACCTTCACCGATCGCGAAACCGGCTGGGGCAAATCCTGTTCGGATTACGTGGGCCCCGCCGCGCTGCTCGGCGCGCACTCGTCACCGCTGGGCATGCGCTTTTACACCGGCAATATGTTCCCCGGCTACAAGGGCGCGATTTTCGTGGCGCGCCACGGCTCGTGGAACCGCACCAAAAAAACCGGCGCGGACATCTGGGTCGTGCGTCTGAACCCCAACGGCACGGTGAAATCGCAGGAAGTGTTCATGACCGGCTTCATGGTGGATAACAGCTACCTCGGCCGTCCGGTGGATGTGGAAGTGATGAAAGACGGCTCGATGCTGGTGTCGGATGACCACGCGGGCGCGATTTATCGCGTGACGTATGGAGCAGCAAAGCGTTAGATTCAACGAACGTCCCGAACTACCTCGTCATTCCCGTGAAGGCGGGAATCCATAAGCCGTTTCCGGTGGCACTGTGTTATGGATTCCCGCTTTCGCGGGAATGACAGGGGATGTTTTGCGTTTCATTTCAACAGTGTTCGGTCTCCATCGATATATACGGCTTGATGACACAACAAAGAAATTTCATTACTCGCGCCAGTATTGTGGCGGCCGCATTGATGCTGAGCGTCACCGCGACGGCCCAAACCGTACAAGAACGCCTCGCCACCTGCCTCGCCTGCCACGGCGAAAACGGTCAATCGGCCATACCGCTCACGCCGTCGCTAGGCGCGCAGCCGGCGTTCTTCCTGAGCATTCAGATTTTCATGTTCCGCGACAAGATACGCGCGGTGCCGCTGATGAATCAGCTGACGCAGGGCATCAGCAACAACGATTTGAAGGCGCTGGCGGAAGCGATCTCGAAGCTGCCGCCGCCGCAGCCGCCAGCGGGCGCGCCCGATGCGGCGCGCATGGACGCCGCGCGCACGCTGTCCGAACAGAATCGCTGCAACATTTGTCACGGATCCAACTATGCCGGCGGCGAAAACGTGCCGCGCATCGCGGGGCAGCGCGAAGATTATCTGGCGAAGACGTTGCGTGAATACAAAGCCAACACGCGGCGCGGCTACGATGCGGCGATGTCGGATGTGCTGCACTCGGTGAGCGACGAGCAGATTGGTGATCTGGCTTATTTTCTGGCGAGGCTGAAATAGGGCGTGACGCAGGATATATGTAAGTATTTGTTTTTATTGAATATTTTAAAAATTCATGATGGGCATCAATCCGCCCGCGCGCCCGACGCCTTGATCACCTTCGCGTATTTGTCGATCTCGCGCTTGAGATAGGCGCCGAATTCCTCGGATGTGCTGCCCAGCGGCTCGGAGCCGTCTTTTGCCATCAGCGCGCGCACGTCGCGGTCTTGCAGCACCTTCATCATCTCGGCGTGATAACGCGTGATGATGTCGCGCGGCGTGTTGGTGGGGAAGAACATGCCGTACCAGTTGTCCATTTCGAATCCTTTTAGCGTCTCGTCCATCGTCGGCAACTCGGGCATGATCGCCGCGCGCTTTAGCGTGGTGACCGCCAGCCCGCGCATTTTGCCGCTGCGCACATGCGGCATCGCCGGCGGCATGGTGGTGAAGATCAGATCGATTTCGCCGCCGATCAGCGCGATGGTGCCTTGCCCGGAGCCTTTGTACGGAATGTGCGTCATCTTCACGCCGGTCATGGTTTTCATCAGCTCCGCCGCCAGATGGCTGGTGGAGCCGGTGCTGTTCGAGCCGAAGTTGAACACGTCGGGCTTGGCGCGGCCGAGCGCGATCAGGTCCTTGACGTTGCGTGCTGGTACTGACGGGTGAATCACCAGAATCAGCGGCGTGGACGACACCAGCATCACCGGCGCGAGATCGCGCACCGCGCTGTAATTGAGTTTGGTATACAGCGTCTGGTTCACCGCCAGCGAGGCAGATTGAAACAACACGGTATAGCCGTCCGGCTGCGCCTTCGCCACCAGCTCCGCGCCGATGTTGCCGCCGCCGCCCGGACGGTTCTCGACAATCACCGTTTGCCCCAGTGCCGGATACAGCTTGGCGCCGAAGAGCCGGGCCTGGATGTCCGTGCCGCCGCCGGCGGCGAACGGCACGATCATGCGAATGGGGCGCGTGGGCCAGGACTGTGCAGTGGCGGTAAACGCACACGTTACGAACGCCGCAGCGATTAGAATGGTCTGGCTTTTTTTGTGCATGGTGGGTTGTCCTCCTAAATTTTGTAGCGTTCGATCATTTTCCAATCGACTTCGAAGCCGAATCCCGGTTCATCACCCAACGTCAATTTTCCGGCTTCGAGTTTGGGTTTCACGGTCAGCACCTGGTGCCAGAACGGATCGCGCGGGATGCTCGGAAAGCTCTCCACGCAGTAACCATGCGGCTGCGCCGCCATCAGGTGGCCGTGGATTTGCGGATCATGGTGATAGGCGATCTGCACGCCGTGCGCCATGGCGTAGGCGGCGATGCGCAACCCCTCGGTCAAGCCGCCGGCGCGGGTGCAGTCCCACTGCACGTAGCGAATGCCGCCGAGGTCAATCTGATCGCGCACCACGTTGGAGTGAATCTCGCTTTCGCCGCTGGCCAGCGGCACATGGGTGCAGGCGGCGAGCCGTCCGAGGCCGCGCGTGGCGTCGTGCCATTGCAGCGGTTCTTCAAACCAGAAGATGTCGTAGGGTTCGAATGCGCGTATTGCACGCTGCGCGTCAGCCAGGGTGTAAGCGCCGTTGGCATCGATCATCAACTGCGCCCTGTCGCCGATGGCGCGGCGCACACCACTGATGCGCGCGATGTCGCCTTCGATGGAAGCACCTCCGCACTTCATTTTGACGGCGGTGTAGCCCTGCGCGGCGTAGCCCGCCATTTCGTCGATCACCGCCAGCGGCGAGTAGCCTTCTTCGTAATAACCGCCGCTGGCGTAGGCGGGCACTTCGCGCTTGTCGCCGCCCAGCAGGCGCCACATCGGCAGCTTCATCGCCTTGCCCTTCAAATCCCACAGCGCCAGATCGATGCCCGCGAGTGCCGCCATCAGGTTCACGCGCTTGTTCTGATCGTAGATGGGGCGCGTGGCGTCAGCTTGCCCTGCCTGCAGATGCGGCACGGTGAGATTGAAGATTTTCCACCACACGGCCTCGTGCGCCAGCGCATCCATGCCCTTGATCACTGGCCCCAGCGCATCGACGATATCGGCAATGTCCTTCAGCGGTGTTTTATTTATGGTGCCGATGCCGATGATGCCGTCGTCGGTCTCGACTTCGACCACGATGGTGTTGTAGGTGCCCCAGGCGCCGCGCGAGGTCCAGTAGACTTTATCGAGCTTCATGGACATGGCGTGGGCTTTGACGCGGATGATTTTCATTTTGGTATGGTCTTTATGCAGGGAGGCGTAACTTTATCACGCGTGGCGCGCCCGCAGGCCGTGCCGGGCCATCGACTATAATTCATGCCCTGCTGAAAGGAATCACCGTGAATCGCTTCAATATTGCCGTTGCCTCGCTCGCGCTGTTACACGCAGGGGCAGCACATACCCAAACCTACCCCACCAAACCGATCCGCCTGATCGTGCCCTTCGCGCCCGGCGGCGGCACCGACATCATCGCGCGCCTGATCGGCAGTGATCTGACCGAGAGCATGGGGCAGGCGGTGGTGATCGACAATCGCGGCGGCAGTGGCGGCATTGTCGGCACCACGCTGGTGGCGAGAGCCGATCCCGATGGATATACGATGGGGCTGTGCAGCCTCGGCTTTTCGTACGCACCCGCGTTGTATGCGAAGCTGCCGTATGACACCGAAAAAGACCTCGCGCCGATTTCCATGGTGGCCACGCAGCCGTTTGTGTATACCGCGCATCCGTCGCTGGGCGTGAATAATATGAAAGAGCTGATCGCTGCCGCCAAAGCCAAGCCCGGCGCGATTCGTTACGGCTCCGGCGGCGCGGGCGGCGCCTCGCATCTGGGCACCGAGCTGCTGCGCAATATCACCGGCATTGATCTCACGCATGTGCCGTACAAGGGCACCGGCCCCGCGCTATCGGCGGCGATAGGCGGCGAGATTCACTTGCAGTTGATCGGCATGTCCTCGGTGGTGCCGCATATTAAATCGGGCCGATTGAAGTTGCTGGCGGTGAGCGGCGCCAAGCGCGCGGCGGTCGCGCCGGAGATTCCGACGGTGATGGAAAGCGGCATCCCCGGCTACGTGTTCGATGTGTGGTACGGCATGCTGCTGCCGGGGCGCGCGCCGCCCGCCATCGTCAATAAATTGAATACCGAAATCAATCGCGCGCTGAAATCGCCGGCGCTGGTGCAGCGCTTCGCGGCGGCGGGTCTGGACGCGGCAGGCAACAAGCCGGATGAATTCAGCCGGCAGATACGCGAGGAAGTCGTGAAGTGGCGCAAGGTGGTGGCGGCGGCGAATATCAAAGTGGATTAACAACGAC
>CAMDDY010000087.1 GCA_945893125.1 Bordetella parapertussis | reverse complement strand
CCTGCGCAACCGCCGCCGAAGATAGGGACACCCCGCCCGGAATCCACGCTCCCAGCCCTGCCGTTGTAGTGCAGACCTTTGAGACCTGAGTGCCAATGAATCAAAGAGTTAGCTTTTGTGGATCAGGCCAGTAGGTGAAGTCGGGCTAGCACGCAGCCGACGGCAATGGAAATGGCTTTCATAACGGCTCCGTATTTGAGTTATTTATCATTTTCACTTTCGATAGGGAATAGGGATTTGAAACCACCTTTTCCCCCATCTGCGACTATATCGCCGGGCCGGGAAGCGGTCAATCGGACGGTATTTGCTGAAAATTCCCCGCGAGGTGAGGCGGAAAGCGGTCGGCGGCCCCTCGCTCTCCGGCATGCCGGCGCAGGCGGCAAGGGCAAGCAGGGAAAGTGCGGCAGCGATGTTTCTCATGGCCCCGGGATCCTTTCGGCAATCGATGGAAGGTGTTTTTCATCACTTCGTCTACCTTATAGCCGAGGGGGATGGGAATTTCAAACGCTGTTTTCGCATAAGTCCCCATGCATCCCTCACCGCGCGGTCAATCTATCGAAATCAGCCCAAACTTCCCATATAACCAGCAAGCTGGTAAACTTGCCCAATGAAAACGACTCTTGATCTGCCTGAGGACCTGATGCGCGAGGCGAAGCTCCGTGCGGTCATGCAGCGTCGCCCGTTAAAGGATCTGGTTGCTGACATGTTGCGGCAAGGGATGGGCATGGCGCAAAGCGCGTCTACCAGCCTGCCAGCTGCGAATTCGTTGGTGCAAATCGGCGCTAACGGCTTGCCTGTCATCAAGTGTGATGCAAAGGCACCCGCCAGGCGCATGCGCGTCAAAAAATTGCTGGAGCTGGAACAAGCCGCGCTGTCTGAAGAGGATATGAAGCGTGCCGGCCAGTCTGTTTGATACCAACGGCTGGCTCGCAGCGGTTTTCGGCACACACCCCTTTCACGCAGTGGCGCAGAAATGCCTGTCTGATGCCACACCCGGCACGCCCGCTGTGTTTTGCCGCTCGACGCAACAAAGCTTCCTGCGTCTTGTTACCACACCCGCGCTACTGGCGGCCTATGGCGCACAGGGAATGACCAACCGTGATGCATGGGCTGCACTTGACGCACTGCTGGCGTTGTCGCAGGTCGTTGAACGTGAAGAACCACCGGGTACCGCAGCCACTTGGCGGCAACTTTCGGCATTGGATGCGGCATCGCCGAAATTATGGATGGACGCCTACCTCGCTGCGTTTGCCATCTGCGGCGGGATGCGACTCGTGACGCTCGATCGCGATTTTTCCAGATTCGTGCCGCAGGGGCTGTCGCTGCAACTTGAAGAAGGATCGGCTCAGCTCCGGTAGCACGCCACAACACCCGACGTACTGAGCTTCTCAATCTCCGCAGCCCCATACCCCATCTCCCCCAGAATCTCCCGCGTATGCTCCCCCAAGTGCGGCGCATGCGTGAGACTATCGCCCGTCACCGGCGCGCGCTGCCCGCAAATAGTGCCCATCGGCACACGCCCGAGTGTGTCGTTCTCGACCCAGCGCACCGCATCGATGGCCTGCACCTGCGGGTCTTTGAAAAGATCGTCGTACGAGTTGACCTTCGCTTTCAGGATGTCGATGCCGGACAGCAGTTCCACCCACTCATCGGAGGTTTTGGTTTCGAAGAACGGCCGCAGTTCGGCCATCAGGGTGTCGCGATGGGTGACACGGCCACGCGCGTCGGCGTAACGCGGGTCGGTGATCCACTCGTCCTTGCCGAGCAGTTTGGCCAGCCGCTTGAAGTGTTCGTCGCGCCGCGCATTGACGCTCATGAAGCCGTCTTTGGTTTTGAACATGCCGACCGGCATGCCGATGGGTTCGGCGGCGCCGCCCTGCAAATGGTGTTCCATCATCGCGCCTTCCTGCAGGGCGAGCGCGCATTCCAGCAGGCTGGTCTGGATGTGGGCGCCGCGGCCTTTCATCGCTTTGCGATACAGCGCCGCCGCGACCGCCTGAAACGCATACAGGCCGGTGGAGAAATCGATCGCCAGCATTTCAATGCGTTGCGGCACACCCGAGGTCCCGCGGTTGATCGACATCATGCCCGTATAGGCCTGCATCACCGAATCCGTGGCCGGATTGTCGGCCCGCGGCCCCGTCGCGCCGAAGCCGGTGATGTGGGCGTAAACGACGTTAGGGTTGGATTGTTTGACGCTCTCGTAATCGAGTTTGAATTTGTCGATCTTGCCGACGCGATAGTTGTGGATCAGCACGTCGCATTGGCTGGCAAGCCGCTGCACGATGGCCACGCCCTGATCGGTCTTGAGATCAACAGCGAGCGAGCGCTTGGCGCGATTGACGATGACGGAATGCGCGGTGTGGTCATTCGTGTGCTTGCCGAGCCGACGGCTCCAGCAGCCGATGTCGGTCGGCTCGACCTTGATCACATCGGCGCCGTTGCGCGCGAGGTGCATGCCGCAGTAGGGGCCTGCGACACCCTGCGACAGATCGAGAACCTTTACGCCCTCGAAGGGCAAATCGTCTTTGGTCATGGTATTCATGTCTCTATGGATTTACGGTGTCTGCTTTTGCGGGCCAGGTATGAATTGGGGCCCTTCCCCTTCAAGGCTAATCTATGCTCACATCTCCCGTAGCCCGGAAGGAGCGTAGCGTATTCCGGGAGGAAGCGCCGTGCATCGAAAGAACGCCGGTGCGCGCACCTTTACTTCCCCGGAATACGGCCATCAAAACCAGGGCCTCCTTCCGGGCTACTTTCGCGCGCGCATGAAGATGTGTGCATAGTCAAGCGGAAGGCGTCTCGGGGTGCCGCGCCGCGCGGTTTCCAACTCATTACAGCTACTCCACCGCGATTTTTGCCTTCTTCACCACATCCGCCCAACGCGCAATGTCACGCACGATGCGCGACTGAAACTCCGCCGGCGTGGAGGGGCTGGCGTCGATGCCGGCGACCAGCAGACGCGCTTTCACTTCGGGCAACGCGAGCAGCGCCACCAGTTCGCTGTTATAGCGCTGGATGGCCGCGGGCGGTGTGGCCGCAGGCGCCGTCAGGCCATACCAGCCATCGACTTCGTAGCCCGGCACGCCGGCTTCGGCGATGGTGGGCACATCCGGCAGCGACGCGGCGCGCCGCGCGGTGGTCACGCCGAGCGCGCGAATCTTGCCGCTTTGTATCAGCGCGCTGCTGGAGGCCATGCCGGCAAAAAAAGCCGAAATTTGCCCGCCCATCAGATCGGCCAATGCCGGTCCGCCGCCTTTGTACGGCACATCCTGTATGTCGACACCGGCCAGTGCCTTGAACAACTCCGCCGACAGGTGCGCCACGTTGCCGTAGCCGGTGTGCGCGTAGTTGAGTTTGCCGGGACGTGATTTCGCGAGCGCGACAAATTCGCTCACCGACTTGGCCGGAGATGTTGGGCCCACCACCAGCACAAACGCGCCGTTGCCGATAAAACCGATGGCGGCAAAATCCTTGATCGGGTCATACGGCAGCTTGCGGATCACCGAGGGCGTGATGGTATGGCCCGCCGCCACCATCCCGATGGTGTGCCCGTCGGGCGCGGCCTTGGCGGTGATCTCGGTGCCGATGATCGCGTACGCGCCGCCGCGATTATCGACCACCACCTGCTGGCCCAGCCGCTCGGGCAGGCGCGCGGCGATGATGCGGCCCACCACGTCCACCGCGCCACCCGGTGGAAACGGCACCACCATGCGCACGGGGCGCGTGGGCGACCATTGGGCGCTTACCGTGGATGTGGTTAGCAGCGCGGCCAATGTGAGTGCGGTAGCGAGATAACGATTCATGGTGTGTGGCTACTCAACCGCGATCTTCGCTTTCTTCACCACCTCGGACCAGCGCGTGATGTCATGCGTGATGCGCTGCTGAAACTCCACCGGGGTGGACGCGCGCGCATCAATGCCGGCGGCGAGCAGGCGTTCTTTCATTTCGGGCACGGCCAGCAGCGCGGATAACTCGCTGTTAAAACGCCGGATCACCGCGGGCGGGGTTGCCGCCGGCGCGAGCAGACCGTACCAGCCATCCACCGCGTATCCGGGTACGCCGGCCTCGGCGATGGTGGGCACGTCGGGCAGGCCGCCGCTGCGGCGCGACGTGGTGACGCCCAGCGCGCGGATTTTGCCGCCCTTGATCTGCGCCGCGCCCGATGCCACGCCGGAGAAAAAGGCCGAAATCTGCCCGCCGATTAAATCGGTCAACGCCGGGCCGCCGCCCTTGTAATTGATGCCCTGCATGTCGATGCCCGCAAGCACCTTGAACAGTTCCGCCGCGAGATGCGTGGCGTTGCCGTGGCCGGTGAACGCGTAGTTCAAGCCGCCGCCGCGCGCCTTGGCGTGCGCGATAAATTCGCTCACTGACTTGGCCGGCACGGACGGATTCACCACCAGCACATACGCGCCATTGCCGATCAAGCCGATCGGTGCAAAATCCTTCAGCGTGTCGTACGGCAATTTTTTCGTCACCGACGGCGTTATCGAATGACCAATCGGCACAATCAACAGGGTGTGGCCATCCGGCGCGGCCCTCGCGGCGATTTCAGTGCCGATGATGGCATTGGCGCCGCCGCGGTTATCGACCACGACCTGTTGGCCCAGCCGCTCCGGCAGGCGCGAGACGACGATGCGGCCGATCACATCCACCGCGCCGCCCGGCGGAAACGGCACGATCAGGCGCACCGGACGCGTGGGTGACCATTGCGCAGACGGCTGCGCATGAGCATCGGCGTTCGCCAGCAACGCGACAGCCGATGTCACTGTGGCGAGGGACAGCTTTTGCATCGCGCGGTATAAATTCATGTTGGCTTGCCTTCAACGTATAGAGCAATAATCACGGCACGAACGGGAAGCTTGCCGCCAGTTTTTCAAGCATGGCGTCCAATTGCGCCGGGCGGATTTTCTCACGGACAGGCTGCGTGAGTTTGCTAGTGCGCGAACCGTTGCGCGGGCTGATGGCATAAAGGGTAACGGCCGATGGGCTGCGCTCGTAGGCATAGAGGCCGTCCAGCCGCGCGCCATCCGTGTCGGTGAAATCGCGCATGTTTTTTTGCAGCGCGGCGAGCGGCGCGCCATTTTTTGTCACCGCGTCTGTCACCGTTGCGGCGTTCACGCCAGCGGGCAGCCTCTTCAGAAAAAGAATGGCAATGCCTGCTTCGACGTAACGCTTTTCGCACGCCCAGCAGGCAGTTCTGCCGTCGATTTTGGTGGATTTTCGAAGCGCGTACATCACGTCCATGCCATCGGCCATTCCACTCGCCGAAATATCCACAAATGCGACGGTGTAGCCGCGGCTGCCCGCCGCGGCAAGGCAAGAGGTGAACAACAGGACCAGCAGCGTCAGGGTTTTCATCAATGTTTGCGTCCGTGGATGGGTAGCATTAGTGTTGCCGTGATGTTACATCGGGATATTGGATTGTGGAAATAAATATCAATAAAAACATATAGTTACGATATTATATGGCAATCTACCCGACCGTCGCACAAAATAGTCGCCATGCCGATCAATAAATCGGAATGAGACTGCACTGATGCAACAGAAAAACCCCAAACGTATCGGCCTGGCCATCGTCGGCGCGGGCCGCGTCGGCCTCATGCGCGGCGAAATCGCGGCGCGTTTTCCGCAGGTGGATTGGATCGGCATCGCCGAGATCAATCCGGAACGCGGCCGTCTGGTCGCCGAACAGATCGGCGCGGATTTTGTCACGCGTGATTACCGCGAGTTGTTGAAGCGCCCCGAAGTCACGGCGGCGCTGATCTCCACCGTCGGCCATCTGCATGCCGATCCGACGCTCGCGGCGCTGGAAAACCCCAACAAAATTTCGCTGCTGATCGAGAAACCGATCTCCAACGAACTCGCGGAATCCGAAAAAGTATTGTCGTTGATTCAGCAGGCCGGCGTGGATGCACTGATCGGCTACACGCAACGTTTTCGCCGCCGCTGGCTGGTGGCGAAAGACAAAATCGCCAACGGTGCGCTGGGCGATATCACCACCGTGAGTTCGCGCGCGTTTCTCAATCGCATGGTGGCGATCAACAATTACCAGCGCGAGAGCGACCCGGCGTTGAATTCGCCGATGGTGATTTCCGGCACCCACGCGCTCGACATCGTGATGTGGATGATGGAAGCCAAAACGCCAGTGGAGATTTACGCGCGCTCTGTGGATAAAGCGCTGGGCGCGAAATACGGCGGCACCGACGCCACCGTCGGCACCATGATTTTCAGCGATGGCACGCTTTACAACAGCGTAGTCAACTGGGCGCTGCCCATCAACTGGCCGGGCGCGGTGTATGGTCTGGAAGTCGGCGTGGTCGGCACCGATGGCGTGATGACCATCGACGACAGCCATCGTGATTTTGTGATGGTGGTGTCGGAACCCCAAGGCATGGGTTACGTCGCCGACAACAGCCGCTTGGTGGATTTTGTCGGCAGCACGCCGGCGGGCGACATGGCGCTGGGCGCGCTGCGCGGCCCGATGGCTGAAGAAACGCAGGCGTGGCTGATGCGCTTGTCGATGGGCGTTGCGACCGTACACGCCACTGCCGCCGAAGGGCATCACCGGCTGATGCTGGCGAAGGCTTATGATTTGTCTGCGCGTATCAAGGCGCCGGTGGCGCTGCCGATTTCACCAGCGGACGAAGCCTGACGATGAAAAACGCTAGACGTGAGGCTGCCGTTTTAATGGCGGGACTCGTGGCACAATGCCATCGTCCCTTGCGTAGAGGAGTCACGTCATGCATAACTTGGATTCCGTGCTCGCGTTTGCCGTTGCCGCGATAATCTCGCCCGTGTTGCAGGCGCAACCTTTCCCGTCGAAACCCATCCGCATCATCATCCCCTTCCCGCCCGGCGATTCGCTCGACACCATGTCACGGCTGATTTCGCCCGCACTTACCGCGCGGCTGGGGCAGAACATCATCGTCGATAACCGCTCCGGCGCGGCGGGGCAACTGGGTTTGGAACTCGGCGCGCGCGCAGCAGCAGACGGTTACACCATAGTCGGCGGGCAAGGCGGCAACCTGGTGGTGCAGCCGCACACGTATAAAAAGCTGCCATACGATACGCTGAAAGATTTTGTGCCCATCGCGAATTCCACCAGCAATTTTCTGGTGCTGGTCACCGCGCCGAACGTATCGTTCAAAACCGTCAAGGAGTTGATCGCCTTCGGCAAAACGAATCCCGGCAAGTTGAGCTTTGCATCCAATGGCGAAGGCGGCTTTCCACACATGGCGATCGAAATGCTGCGCACCGGCGCGGGCTTTACTTACCTGCATGTGCCGTTCAAGGGCGGCGTGCAGATCATGACGGAGCTGATGGCCGGGCGCATGGATGCGACCATCTTGGGCGTGGCGTCGGCGGTGCCGTTTATCAAAGGCGGCAGAGTGCGCCTGATCGCGGTGACCAGCCCCGCGCGTCAAGAGAGTTTTCCCGATACGCCCACCATCGCCGAATCCGGCGTGCCGGGGTACGATTCACGCGGCTGGTTTGGTTATGTCGCGCCCGCCGGCACGCCGGCGAAAATCGTCGCGCTGCTGAATCAGGAAATCAATCGCGCGATGAGCGTGCCCGAGGTGAAAGAAAAACTCGGCGCGCTGGGCTTGACGGTGATTGCCGAATCGCCGGAAGCGTTTGGGCGGACGATCACGAGTGATTACGAGAAATACGGCAAGTTGATCAAGGCGATTGGATTGCAGCCGCAGTGAGTTAATTGTAACTATTTGTTTTTAAACATAAATTTAGAGGGCCGCCATGATAACAACTGACCCCCACTGCCGCACCGAAATCCGCGACCACATGCGCATCACCTGGCATCAGCCCATCACCATGGACGATGGCGTCACGCTGCGCGCGGACATCTATCAACCCATCGATGCAAACGCCAAGTGCCCGGTGATACTCAACTACGGCATCTATGGCAAAGGCGTGGCCTATCAGCAAGGCTATCCGCTGCAATGGGAAAAAATGGTCACCGACCATCCCGAGATTCTGAATATGTCGAGCAATAAATACCAGAACTGGGAGACCACCGACCCCGAATGCTGGGTGCCGCACGGCTACGCCATTGTGCGCATCGATTCCCGCGGCGCGGGCTGGTCGCCGGGCTTTATGTCGCCGAGTTCGCCGCGCGAGACCGAAGACCTTTACCAATGCATCGAGTGGGCGGGCACGCAACCGTGGAGCAATGGCCGCGTGGGCATGCTGGGCATTTCGTATTACGCCAGCAACCAATGGCGCGTGGCGGGCCTTGATGCGCCCCCGCCGCATCTGGCGGCGATTATTCCATGGGAGGGGCAGAACGACCGCTATCGAGACTCGGGCTATCACGGCGGTATCCTGTGCCAGTTTCAGCAACGCTGGGCCAAGCATCAGGTGGTGATGATTCAGCACGGGCGCGGTGACAAGGCCGCGAAAAATCCCAACACCGGCGAATCGGTGGCGGGGCCGGTAACGCTGTCCGAGGAGGAGATGGCGAAGAACCGCGTCGATGCGTTTGAGGAACTGAAAAAACATCCGTTCTTCGATGAGTGGCACCAATCGCGCACGGCGGATTTGTCGAAAGTGCGCACGCCACTGCTGACTTGCGCCAACTGGGGCGGGCAAGGCATCCACCCGCGCGGCAACTTCAACGGCTTTACCGAAACCCCCGCCGACACGCCGAAGTGGCTGGAAGTACACGGCGATTCGCACTGGTCGGTGTTTTCCAACGCCTACGGACTTGATCTGCAAAAGCGTTTCTTCGATTGTTATCTCAAGGGGGATGCCAAGGGTTGGGAAAAACAACCGCGCGTGCAACTCAACGTGCGCCACCCCGGCGAAAAATTCGTGCTGCGCCATGAAAACGAATGGCCGCTGGCGCGCACACAGTGGACCCCGTTTTATCTCGACGCCGCAAAACAAACGCTGAACACAAAACCCGGCGCGCACGAAACCCACGTCACGTATGAGGCGATGGGCAAGGGCGTCACCTTCACCACGCCGCCGCTGGAAAAAGACACCGAGATCACCGGCCCGATGATGGCGAAACTGTTTTTGTCGTCATCCACCACCGATGCGGATTTGTTTGTGATTGTGCGCGTGTTCAATCCACAGAACAAAGAGCTCACCTTCATGGGCAGCACCGATCCCAACACGCCGATAGCCAACGGCTGGCTGCGCGCCTCGCACCGCGCACTCGATCCGGCCAAGAGCAAGCCGTATCGACCGTACCATCCGCACGACAAAGCCGAGCCGCTAACCCCCGGTGTAGTCTACGAATGCCAAATCGAAATCGTCACCAGTTGCATCGTCGTGCCCAAAGGCTGGCGCGTAGCGCTCACCGTCAAAGGTTGCGACTACGAATACGAAGGCGAACTCGCCGAATTCGCCAAGAAATTCCACTACGGCACACGCGGCACCGGCGGCATGACGCACAACGATACGGATAGCCGGCCCGCGGCAGTGTTTGGCGGCAGCGTGACGCTGCACGCGGGGGGCGGACGCGAGGCTTATTTGTTGTTGCCGGTTATTCCGGCGAACGGTGGGGCATAAGTAGACCCATCATAAGGCGTACCGGTTTATTGTGAAGGGACTATTGGGCCGCTTGAATTCCCGTAGTGCAAAGTCAATAACCCACTCCATTTCTTCTGCACGGATACACGCTGCGTTCAGTGGCGAGGATCAATCCACCCCGTCGGCGGCAGCGCTCATCCCCGCGTTCAGCTTACGCCACCGGCCACTTGAATACGCGGGCCGCCGTGTCGTGCATCATTTTCTGTGTGTCAGCCGCCGGCAGGTAGGCTGCGGCATATTTGCGGATGATGTCGGCGTTTTCCGCGTAGGTGCCGCGGCACTTGCCCATGGTCTGGGTCTGATCCGAGGCCCACATCAGGCGCTCGGCGCCATAGGCCGCATGCACGCGCTTGATGAGCGGATGGAGGTCTTCATATTCGGGTGCTGCGCTGCCCGACACCAGCGGCAGTGACGACACTTTTACGGTTACATTTTTAAAGCGCGCGAGGTTGATCATGGCCTGCATCTTGGCTTCGCGCTTGTCGCCGGGCACCGCCCAGGCGAAGTGGTCAACGATGAATTGCAGGTTCGGATATTTTTGCAGCACCGGCTCCATCAGCGCCGGGCCGTCGCGAGTCCACACGGCCACGGGCATATCCTGATCGACGCACGCCTGCCACACCGGCTCGAATGCTCCCTCGGCGAAGAGTTTTTTGTGCTCGGGCTCGTTCATCGACAAGCGCAGGCTGCACACGCCGGGCTGCTCAATCCATTTGGGCAGGAGCTTCCATTGCGACGGCACATCGGGCACGAACCACGCCATCACGCGAAAGCGCTTGGGGTACTGGGCCGCGGCCGCTTGCCCGCAGGCGGGGCTGCGATTGGGCGCGACGCCGGCCGGGGAAATGAGGGCGCGGGCTATGCCGGCTTCGTCCATCATCTTTACCATGCGCTCGGCGGGCATGGGGTCCGGCAAGTGCGATTGCGCTTTCGGGTCCCAAGGGTCTTGCGGGGTGTTTGCGTTCCAGATGTGTACTTGTGCGTCGGTGATCATGTGAGGTTCCTCGGGGTTAAAAAAATGTGTTTATTCAGCGCGGAGAATACCAAAATCTTCACGCATGCAGCATCATCCCTTTTTCTGCCGCGCCAGCAACTCTGCCACGGGCCGCCCTTCCACCACACCGGATTTTCGCAGGTCAACGATATCGCTTTCACTGAAGCCCAGCCTTCGCAAGATTTCATCGGTGTGTTGCCCCACGCGCGGGGGCGGGGAATGGAGGTGCGCCCCGGTTTTCGAAAACTGATAGGGCGCCTTGGGCACGGTTATCGCGTAGCCCAGCTCCGCATCGAAGGCAAACCGGTGGATGAGGCCGCGATGCTGGATTTGCGGATTGTTGATGGCCTGATACAGATCGCGCACGGCCATCGCCGCCACGCCGGCATCCGAGACGATTTCTTCCCATTCGAGTGCGGTTTTCTGCTGTAGCGTTATTTCGATTTCCTCGCACAACGCGGCGTAATTTTTGGCGACCACGTCGCCGTTGCAAAATCGCGCATCGAGCGGTATGTCGGTGCGGCCGATCGCCTGCCAGAATCGTGCGCGGCGCGATTCGGTGGTGGCCGCCACCGACAGCAGGCCTTCTTTACATTTGAAAATATTGGAGATGTAGCGGCCGTCGCCGTTGCCTCGGAGTTGCCGGTATTTGCCGGTGGTGGCGGCTTCGCACACATCGGCGCCGGCCATGGTGATCGCGGTATCGAGCATCGCGCAGTCGATGTACTGGCCTTCGCCGGTGAGCGCGCGGTGGTACAGCGCGCTGACTATACCCAGCGCCGCGGCGTATCCGGTTGCATAGTCCGCCATCAAAAAGCCGACTTTCATCGGGCCGGTTTCGCGCGTGCCCGAGAGCGTCATCAGGCCGCTGGCGGCTTGCACCGCGCCGTCGATGGCCGCACGCCGCGCGGTAGGGCCGGTTTGGCCGTAGCCGGTGACCGAGCAGTAAATAATTTTCGGATTGATCTTTTTCAGATCATCGTAGGCAAGCCCGTAGCGCGCCATGTTGCCGGCAACGAGGTTCTCGACCACGATATCGGATTGCGCGGCGAGCCGGCGGAAGATCTCCTGCCCCTTGGGGATGCTGATGTCGAGCTGCATCGATTTTTTGTTTGCCGCCTGCGCCAGAAAACTGTGGCTCATCGCATGCGTGTGCAGCCCGCCGCCGGCGCCCGCGACCAGCCGCATGCTGTCGACCTCCTTGGGATTGTCGACGGTCAGCACTTCCGCGCCGTGCATGGCCAGTTGATAAGTCGCAAAGGGTGCGGCGATCTGGCGCGCTACCGCGAGCACCTTGATGCCCTCGAATACGTTGCCGTTAGTCAATGTTGTGCTCCAGACCCAGTGCGTTACTCAGCGCGTTATTTTTTCTCGAGATTGGGATACAAGCCCACATACCCCGTCTTCGCGCGATGTTCGGCATTCACCTTGGCGCGCTCCGGGCTCATCGGTATAAAACCGTGGCCGTGAATGATTTTCGACATGAAGGTCATGCGCGCCGTGACCGCCACCGCGCTGTGGTAAGCCTGTTCGTCCCAGCCGGCGGCGAACACGGCATCGGCGTCGCTTTGCGACACGTCAGTGGGATTGACCACCAGCTTTTTCACCAGCGCCATCAACGGTTTTAATTTGTCGCCCACCGGCGCGCTGGCGACATCGGCCACCAGCTTTTCAACCGTGCCCGGCGCGATGCCGCGTGCGACCGCGGCCGCGCTATGCGCCACGTAGGCGAACCGGCAGTTGAGCAGCCCGGCCACCAAGCCCTGAATCATTTCGCGCTCGCCGGGCGACAGCGGTGAAGGTCCGTTGATCAGCGCCTCGCCCATCTGCGCCCAGTGGCGGTAGACATCCGGGTAGGCGTTAAACACCTCGGCAGGTCCGGCGTTTTCTTTGTGCGATTTCAGAAATGGCATCGGGATCTCTGGAAATTAATATAATAAAAACATATGCTTACATTGCATCAACCAAGCGTGAGCATCCCCGGTATGGGGGCGCCGAACGGAGCGCCATTTACTGCTATGTGAAATAATTTCAAACGCAGCAACAAAATATGGCGTGCTCATGCACATCGATCATTCTACGCCGATGCCTCCCCGCTATACTTGCGGCAACAGCAAACCAGCACACCAACCATTACGGGGTCGCACGCATGGCTGATCTGAAACGCGCGGGTAAACCGCAACTGCATTACGTCATTGACGATCATACCGACCCGTGGAAAAACGCGCCGTATCTGCTGCTGCAGCATGGCAATGGCCGCTCGTCGCGCTTCTGGTCTAGCTGGGTGCCGTATCTCAGCCGCTACTACAAGGTGGTGCGCCCGGACGCGCGCGGACTCGGCGCGTCCTCCGCTGATTTTGATCTGGAGCAGGGCGTCACGGTCGAGGCGCTGGTCGATGATCTGGCGGCGATCTGCGATATGATCGGCGCGCCGTCGGTGCATTTTTGCGGCGAGTCGATGGGCGGCATCATGGGCCTCGCGTTCAGCGCGATGCATCCCGAGCGCGTGCGCACGCTGACCCTGGTATCGACGCCGGTGTACATCAACGACAAGGCGAAAGAAACCTATTCGATGGGGCATGCCTCGCGCATCGCCGCGATGCAGGCGATGGGACGCGAGGCCTGGCTCAAGGCCACCAACGCGAGCACGCGTTTTCCGCCGGACA
>CAMDDY010000086.1 GCA_945893125.1 Bordetella parapertussis | reverse complement strand
CACGAACAGCCGCATGATCCATGCAAGTTTTCGTGCGCACGGCGCACGCTACATTCACTCAGGATTTCGCCTTGCTCCGTAACAGCGTTTCGAGCGCATGCAACCCTGCCGCATCCGCCCCACCCTGCGTCCGCGACAATTCCACCGCCACCACACCCAGCGCACGATAGATTTCCGCGATGCGCGGATTAAATTCACCCAGCGCATTCAACTGCCGTTCCACAACTGTGGCATCGCCACGCGCAATCGGCCCGGTGAGCGCTTTCACCGTGCCGAGCTTGAATAGGTTGTCCACCGTCTCGCGCACCAGCGGTTCCATCATTGTGCTTGCGGTTGCGCGCGGCAAGCCGGCTTTTTCATAGCACTGCATACCCGCTTCCATCAGCGCCGTCAGGTAGTTGCAGACGATCACGCTCGCTGCGTGATAAATCGTTTTGAATTGAGCATCGATTTCGCTGACGCGCGCGCCGATCTGTTCGAACGCGGGTTTCAGCAGCGCCAGCGCGGCAGGGTCGCCTTCGGCCACGCAATAGGTGCCGGCAAAAGTGCGCAGTGCATCCTGCGAATCTGCAAAAGTTTTCAGCGGATGCACGCTGGCAACCGGCGCGTTATCCCTAATCACGGTACGCAATTCGCGCGATGGCAGCGCGCCGCTGCACTGAAACACCACGTCACCCGCGCGCAGCAACCCGCTCTTGGCAAAAACGCCGGCGGCTTGCGGCAATTCACCGTCGGGCGTGGCCAGCATCCAGACATCCGCCGCGCGCATCGCGACTAGCGTTTTGACCGCGCGGCCCGCGCCGATGAACGCCACCGCATGGCTCGCGCTCTCCGGTGTGCGATTCAGCACATCCTGAATTTCAAAATGGTTTTGCCGCTGCCACAATGCAGCGAGCGCGCGTCCGACGCGGCCCGCGCCGATAATGTTGAGTGTTTTCATGGCCCTTGCAGTGATCATACACCGCAGCAATGCGCCGCAAAAATAGCAATAAAAACAAACACTTGCATTTGCACGCCGCGTGGTGCGTTATGCTACAGATTCCCACGCGGTTCAACACCTGCTCCACAAAATCATCACGCCCATTCACGAGAGGATTGATCATGCCTTTGCCTACTTGCTTGCGAACGATTGCCGGATTGCTAACGATGGTTGCGGCTTGCGTGCCTGCCGCAACACAGGCGCAGCCCTTTCCCAGCCGCCCGATTGAAATGGTGATCCACAGTAATCCCGGCGCAGGGCAGGATGTGTTCGGCCGCTTGTTCGCCGAGATCAGCGCGCGCGAAAAATTGCTGCCGCAACCCTTCACCGTGGTCAATCGCCCCGGCGGCAGCGGCACGGTAGCCTCCACGTTTATCAAATCCAAGCGTGGCGACCCGCACTACCTGCTGTCACTGTCGAGCACCATCGTGCTCGCGCTGGCGAATCGCCCGGACATCGGCTTGGGGCTCGACACCTACACGCCGGTGGCGCTGTTCGGTTTTGATCTGCAATCGGTGACGGTGCCGGTGGATTCAAAATTCAAGAACTTCCGCGAACTGATCGAGGCCGCCAAACAATCGCCCGATACCATCGTCAACGGTATTGCGTCGGCCACCGGCACCGCACGCTTTTTTCAGTATCAAATTGAAAAAATGACCGGCGCAAAATTCAAATACGTGTCGTTCAAGAGCGGCAGCGACGCGATGGCAGCAGTGATGGGCAAACATGTCGATCTCACCATGGAAAACGTCAGCGAGGTGTTGAGCGGCGTGGAAGGGAAAAAACTGCGCATCCTTGCGGTGCCTTCCGAGCAGCGTCTAGCGGGCCTGCCCGACGTGCCGACGTTAAAAGAGCTGGGCTACAACATTCACGTCGGCGGCGGACGCGGTCTGGCCATGCCCGCGGGCGTGCCCAAGGAAACGCTCGCGGTGATGGAAGCCGCCGCCGAACGCGCGCACAAGAGCGCACAATGGCGCGACTACGCGACCAAAAACATGTACGAAAACACCTACATGGGCAGCGCGCAACTCACGCAATATCTGAATAGTCAGTTGCCCGCGGTAGGCGAGTTCATGCAATTCATCGGCGCGAAAAAGTAGTTCTGCAAACATCCATGAGCCGCATCGCCGTCATCCGCACTTATCCGATCAGCGCACCGCTGAAACACCGGCAGCACACCGCGCAGGAGTCACGCGACGATGTGACATTGTTGCTGGTTGAAGTGGTCACGGACGACGGCATCAAGGGCTACGGGCAAGTCAGCAGCACGCCGATGAAGGACATCGCGGCGTGGGTAACCAAACTTGCACCCCACGTTATCGGCATGAACGCGCTGGCGCACGGCGCGGTGTGGGAAAAACTTTTCGCGCTCACCTCACCGCAACCCAACCAGGGCGGTCTGCCGCGCGGCGCGCGTCCGCAGATCATGGGCGCCATCGGCGGCATCGACATGGCGTTGTGGGACATCGCCGGCAAGGCGGCGAACATGCCGGTATATCAACTGCTCGGCGCACAAAACAAACCCATCTTCACCTACGGCACCGGCGGCTATTACATCGAGGGCGCAAAACTCACCGCCTGCGCCGACGAACTCGCGGGTTTTGTAGATCGCGGTTACAAGGCCGTGAAACTCAAAACCGGCGCCGGCGCGATGGCCGATGAAGTGAAACGCATCGCCGCCACGCGCGCCGCCATCGGCGCGGATATTGCGCTGATGCTGGACTTGAACGCCGCTTACGACCTGCCCGCGTGCATCGAGTTCGCGCGTTTGGTCGCGCCCTACAATATTTTCTGGCTGGAAGAACCGCTGCACTGGTATTTGCAACCGGCGGATTTTGCACAACTCTCCATAGCGACACCCATACCACTCGCCCACGGCGAACGCGAACTCACGCGCTTCACCGCACGCGATTTCATGACCGTGGGCGCGGTGCGCTACATCATGTTCGACGCCACGCGCGCTGCAGGCTTCACCGAATCACTGCGCGTCGCGCACATGGCCGATCAACTTGGCGTGATGATTACCCCACACCACGCGCCGGAGATGCACGCGCATTTGGTTGCGGCATTCCCGCGCACCGGCTTTGCGGTGGAATCACACGGCTCGCCGGATCGCGATCCGATCTGGCACGGGCTGTTCAGCGAGCGCGCGCAGGTACGCGACAGCTACGTGCATATGAACGACAAACCGGGCTTCGGTATTGAGATCAACTGGGATTTTGCGAAACAACACGCTGCGTGATGAGCGGAAAAGCCTGTATACGCGGCCTGCGCATCACGGTGGGAATGATCGGACAACAGGCAAAGTGGTCATCAGGCAAAGGGGTCGTTTGAGATTGATTCCAGAGCGGCGCAGAAATCCTGTGAGTGCGTCGTTGAACATGTCCGCTTGTTCGAATGGCTACTCGGTCTTAATCCCCGCGTCCTTGATGACTTTTTGCCACTTCACGAGCTCGCTCTGAATCATCGATCGTGTCTGCTCAGGCGTACTCGTGAGAGTCACGGCGCCTTGAGCGGCAAGGTGATTGACGATCTCCGGCATCTGCGCGATTTTCAGTATCGTCGCATTGAGCAGCATGACGATGCTGCGTGGTGTCTTTGCGGGAGCAAGCATGGCGGACCAGCCCGCGGATTCGAATCCGGGGAGCCCCGACTCCGCGATCGTCGGCAACTCCGGTATCGCGGGAATGCGCTGGGCAGACGCAATGCCGAGCGCCCGTATCCGCCCTGTTTTCACATGCGGCAGCAGCGCGATGCTGGATGAAAACATCATGTCGACCTGTCCGCCGATCAAATCCGGCACCGCTGTCGATGATCCCTTGTAAGGTACGTGCATCATGTCGATCCCGGCCTGGAGTCGAAAGAGTTCCATCGTCAGATGCCCCGCTCCGCCGGTGCCGGTCGATGCAAACAGAAAATATGGGGTCAGACACCATAGAAGATATGGGGTCAGACACCATATATAATTCAATCATTACATCCAATCGCTATCCACTTGCAATCAGGCACCGCTTCACAGGTTTCCCTTACGCCAGAATCCATACGGGGTATGCTCACGGTGACTGGTTATGCCGATACAGCAATATTTACAATAAATAATGTTTCAAAACAAATACTTAAAATCACCCCCCTCTTTAACCATGCCCACCCGCCGCACCTTCCTGCTCGCCGCCACCGGCATCGCGCTGTCGTCCTCAACACTGCGGCTACTCGCACAACCACGCTTCGATAGGAATCCGTTCACGCTCGGCATCGCTTCCGGCTATCCACAGCCCGGCGGCATCGTGCTGTGGACACGCCTTGCGCCCGACGCACTCAACGGCGGCGGCATGCCCGATGCCGCAGTTGAGGTGACGTGGGAAATCGCCGACAACGAAGCGTTTCGCAACGTGCTGCGCAAGGGTGTGGAGCGCGCAACACCCGAACTCGCGCATTCGGTGCATGCCGAAATCAGCGGACTGCAACCGGCACGCACCTATTGGTATCGCTTTCACGCAGGTGCTGCGACCAGCACCGTGGGGCGTTTTCGCACCGCGCCCGCCACCGATGCGGCGCATAACAAGCTGCGCTTTGCGCTCGCCTCGTGCCAGCAATACGAGCAAGGTTACTTCAGCGCCTACCGCCACATGGCGCGTGAAGAGCTTGACCTCGTTATTCACGTCGGTGATTACATTTATGAAGCCTCGTGGGGCAGCAATCGCGTGCGCAGTCACGGCGTGGGCGAACCGATGGACCTCACCGAGTATCGCAATCGCTATGCGCTCTACAAAAGCGACGCGGATTTGCAGGCCGCACACGCCGCGTTCGCATGGATGGTGACTTGGGACGATCACGAGGTAGACAACGATTACGCCAATGACCGTTCGCAGGATCTTGATCCGCCCGCTGAATTTTTACAACGCCGCGCCGCAGCCTACCAGGCGTACTACGAACACATGCCGCTGCCGGCGTGGGCGCGGCCGCGCGGCCCCGATGCGCGCATCTACACGCAGGCGGGCTTCGGACAACTTGCGCGCGTGTTCATGCTGGATGACCGGCAGTATCGCTCGCATCAGGTGTGCGCGAGACCCGGACGCGGCGGCAGCACTGTCGTCAAAGGATCGGACTGTCCGGAACGGCTGTCGCCCGACTTGACGCTGCTCGGCGCGGAGCAGGAACGCTGGCTCAACACCGCACTGGAACAATCCACCGCGCGCTGGAATATCATCGCGCAGCAAACGCTGATGGCGAAACAAACCCGCATCACCGGCGGCGAACAAGGCTACTGGACCGACGGCTGGGACGGTTACCCCAAGGCGCGCGAACGCCTGCTCGGTCACATTGCCGCGCGCAAGGTGAGCAACCCCATCGTGCTCGGCGGCGACGTGCATAACGCCATCGTCGCCGATCTCAAACTGGATTTCGACGATGCCAAGTCACCAGTAATCGCAACCGAGTTTGTCGGCACCTCGATCACTTCGCAAGGCCCCAACGAAAAAATCACCGAGACCGCGCTGCGCAACAACCCGCACCTGAAATTTTCGAATGGCATGCAACGTGGCTACACCGCGTTTGACGTGACGCCTGCGCAATGCCACGCGCGCATCCGCACACTGTCGCGCGTGACCGATCCTCGGGCGACGATCAGCACGCTGGCGGCGTTTGTGGTGGAAAATGGCGCGGCGGGAGCGCGGCAAGACGGCGGCTAAGTTCGGCGCGTAACCCCTTCTCGCTGGCGGCTACGTTTACAGCGAGAACACCGGCGCCAAAAATCGCGGGAGGATCGTAACCCAATGTTTTTGTTGCATATTTTTACACGCGCCGCGATGGCCGCCGCGCTATTGCTGAGCGCGAACTCAGCGCACGCGCAAACCGCTGAAGTGGCATCGTTCACACCGCAAGGTGAAGTGCGGCGCATCCAGCAAGTTGCGATGCGCTTTAACACTGATATGGTGAGGCTGGGCGAAGGCGACGCGGCGGCGCCGATCACGGTTACCTGCCCTCAGGGAACCAACGATCCCGGCAAAGGCCGCTGGGTCGATACGCGACGTTATGTCGTCGAGTGGCCGCGCGATCTGCCCGTCGGCACGCGCTGCGTGGCGACGCTGCGCGCGGGTGTCAAGACGCTGGAAGGACGCGAGGTTAAAACGGCGGGGCCGTGGGAATTCACCACCGGCGGGCCGAAGCTCGCCGAATCGCGCCCGTATCAGGGCATGTCCGGCATCCGGGAACACGAAATTTTTCTGCTACGCCCCGACGCGCAGACGGATGTCGGCAGCGTTGACCGGCACCTGCAATGTCAAAGCGAAGGCGAAGCAGCGCTGCGTATGGAGCGCCTGTCACGCGAAGACGGTTTGCGCGCGATGCGCGTGCAGCATCCGCAGTTTGACGAGAGCACCTGGGACACGCAGGGGTGGATGGCCTATCGCTGTGCCAAACCCTTCGCCAGCAGCGCAAAGGTGCGGCTCGTGTGGGGCGCGGGCATAGCCGCATCGAGCGGGGTCACCAGCAAAACGGATCAGATTTTTAATTACACCGTGCGCCCGGTGTTCTCGCTCAACGTGACGTGCGGCGTGCTGGACGGCAATCCCGGCTGCGATCCGCGCAACGGACTTAATTTCCAATTCAGCGCGCCGGTAGCGCCGGCGGAACTTACCAAGATCACGGTAACCGCTGACGGCGGCAAGCATGTCGCGCTACGCCGGGTTAACCAGAATTCCCCGCAGACCGTCGCCGCCTCTGAACCACTCGAGGTGCTGGACGAAGGCGGCAAAGTCTCCGTGTCGCTGGCGGATACGCCGCGCGACACCGATGGCCGCACGCTCACCAACGCACGCGATTTCCCCAAGACTATCAGTGTGGCAAAGCTGCCGCCATACGTGGGCTTTGTAAACAACAACAGCGTGCTTGCGCGCACCTCTGAAACTGGCAGGCCTGCGCAACTGATCGTTGCAGCACGCTACGTTGAACGTCGTCTCACCGCAAAGGCCGCACGCATCAGCGGCGCACAGGGCGAAGCCGGTGAAAAATCCGCGCTGGCCTTGCTGCGCTCACCACGCGATTGGCCGCAACAAGATGGCAGTAGTCGCTATCCGATACTCGCGCAACAGGCCTCGCGACTGCCCGCAGCGGTTGATTTTCCGCTGGCAACCGACGGCGGCGCGATGGCGTTCTACGGCTTGCCACTCGACAAACCCGGCCTGTGGCTGGTCGAAATCGATAGCCCCGCCTTCCGTGCCGCGCGTAGCGAGGCGCAACGCCCGCCCGCGCAGCGCGCGCGGCTGGTGCAAGTCACCAATCTGAACGTCAGCATGCGTTCCAGCCCGCTCGGCAACTCTCTGATCTGGGTCACTGGCTTCGACAACGGCAAACCGGTTGCAGGCGCCGATGTCGCGGTGTACGACTGCAACGATGCGCTGCTGTGGCGCGGCAAATCCGCTGCGGATGGCACGGCCAGCGTAGCGTTCAATCAGGGCTGTTCCAACGCGAATTATGGCAATGGGCATAACGTTGTCGTGCGCCTCGGTGACGATCTGGCGGTGCTGCAATTCCAAAACTTTCGTAATCCGCGGCAAGCCGCCGGCACGGTCGTTAGCCAC
This sequence comes from Bordetella parapertussis, assembly GCA_945893125.1. Classification (GTDB taxonomy): domain Bacteria; phylum Pseudomonadota; class Gammaproteobacteria; order Burkholderiales; family SG8-41; genus UBA5216. The sequence goes on along the minus strand of CAMDDY010000086.1, from coordinate 5,672 downwards.
ACCATACTCGATCGCACATTGCTTAAAGCCGGCGAAACGCTGCATCTTGAAAATCACGTGCGCGAGCAAATCGCCAGCGGTTTCGGGCACATGCCGCCCGGCCGCGGCACATTGGAAATTCGCTTTAACTTTAATGAAGTAGTGCACAAAGGCGACCTCCAGTGGAACGAACACGGCGCGGCGCAAGCAACATGGCGCATCCCCGCCAACGCCAAGCTCGGACGCTATGTGGCGCGCGTAATTCACGGCACCTCCGGCGCAACCTACGACGCGCAGTTTCAAGTGGAGGAATTCCGCGCGCCGGTGTTTGATGCCAAGCTCACCGGCACGCCGGTGTGGCGCACGGCGTCGCAGCAGGAATTGCCGATTGATGCTTCGCTCAATTACCTCGCGGGCGGAGCCGCAGCGGGTGAAAAAGTCTCCGTGCAAGGCCGCTGGACGATGGGCGCACCCGCACCGGTGGCGGGGTTTGAATTCACCCATCGCCGCGTCGCGCCCTTTGCCACGCAAACCGAAGCGGCGCGCCCGCTGACCCTGGACACCAAAGGCGAAGCGCGCACCACCCTCATTCCGCCCGCCGCGCAACACGCCATCACGCTGCTCGCCGAGATGCAGTTCTCCGATCCGAATGGTGAAGTGCAAACGGTAGCGCAACGATTTGCGGTGTGGCCCCATCCGAACAAAGTGGGCGTGCGCGCGACGGTCACACCCAGCGCCGCCAACAACGCGGCGCGTACGGTGGAACTGGCCGGCGTGGTGCTGGATAGCGCGAACCAGCCGCTCGCCGGCAAAACTGTGTTGTTCACCGCAGCCCGTGCACGCGGCAACAACCGCGGCTACTTTGATTTGACCAGCGAAGAAAGCCCGGCGTGCCAAGCCGCCACCAACGCACAAGGGCAGGCACGTTGCGAGTGGCAGCCGGAGACATTTACCAGCAGCAACAACGAACTGTGGCTGATCACCGCGCGCGTGGAAGGTGAATCCCACATCGCCAACGCCACGCTAAACGACTGGCAATTACGCTGGACGCCGTCAAGCGCGGTGCTGGAAGTCGAAGGCATCAACGCGCAGGACGTCAACGCGGCACTGGCGCCCAACGACACAGCGCAATTGCGCGTGCGCGCGCCGTTTGTACCGGCGACGATGCTGCTGACGATAGAACGCGAAGGCGTGCTGGCGCAAAGCGTGCATGCCATCGACAGCGCCGACACCCGCGTGGCTCTCGAACTGAAAGGACACTACGCGCCCAATGTGCAGATTTCCGCACACTTCGTGCGCCCCATCTCTGCATTAAGAAGCGATACGCAGGCGCTCGCGGGGCAACTACAAACCAGCGCGCAACACGCGATACCGTTACGCGTGCGGCCCATCGCTTATGCGCTGACCGTCACGGTGAAACCGCAACGCGACGAAGCGCGTGTGCGCGAACGCGTGGCGGTGACGGTATCGGTGCGCACTGCGCAGGGCGGCGCGGCGGGCGCGCGCGTCACGCTGATCGCGGTGGACGACGCGCTGCTGGCGTTGCGTCCGAACACGACATGGAATTTATTCGCGGCGATGACGCGACAACGGGCCGCGCCACTCAGCCACCACACGCTGTCCGCGTTGCTGGCACGTGAAATCGCCATCGGCCCTCGTCGGGATTTTCGTCCGCCAGACGAGGGGCTAAGGCAGAGCGAGGCAGCAGCTGATGGGATAGCCGCCGCCGGCGCTTCAGCCGCACTAATGCAACGCGCCTTCGCCGCACCCGCGCCAGCCATGAAGCCGGCCGCCGCGCCCCCACCACCTGCCCCGCCTGGCGGCGCTGCCGACCCCGCCATGCGTTCCGACTTTTCCTCGCTCGCGCTGTGGCAAACCGAAATCGTCACCGACGCCGACGGCAACGCCACGGTGGAAGTGCCGCTCAACGATAGCCTCACGCGCTGGCGCATCGTTGCGGTCGCCACGCACAACGCCGACCGCTTCGGCACGGGGGAAGCCACGTTGCGCACGGTGCAGCCCTTGCAGGTGGTGAGCGGCCTGCCGTTTTCCGTGCGCAGCGGCGATGCGCTCACGCAGAAAGTCACGCTGCGCAACACCACCAAGCAATCCGTCACTATTGAATTCACCGCGCGCGCGCAACTGACGATGAGCGACGGCGGGCGCGATGCACCATCACCAGACGCCGCCAGAGGCTTATCGCTTATCCGCCGAATCACGCTGAAACCAGAAGAAAATCAGGAAGTGACATGGCCCGTCAGCGTGCCGGATGGGGTTGACCGTTTGAAGTGGAGCCTCACCGCGAAATCCGCAGAAATGGGTGACGCGATTGAAATCGAACAAGTGGTTACGCCCGCAGTTCCCATCACCGTGCGCCAGGCCATGCTGTTGCAGATTGAAAAATCGACGACGGTGCCGGTGGCGCAACCCGCCGGCGCGCGCGGCAACGCGGGCGGCGTGTCAGTGGATTGGAAAGCCAGCCTCGGCGACGCGGCCTTGCTCGAAGTGCGCAAGTGGATGCGCGCGTATCCGTTCGCCTGCCTCGAACAAAAAACCTCCAAGCTCGCCGTACTGGCCGACCGCGATGGCTGGGACGCGCTGATGCGCGAGCTGCCGAAGTATCTCGATGGCAGCGGCCTCGCGCGTTACTTCCTCACCACGCAATTGCCCGGCAGCGAAACCTTGACCGCGTATCTGCTCGACACCGCCGCCGCGTTGAAGTGGCCCATACCCGCGCCGGAGAAAGTACGCATGCTGCGCGCGCTGCGCGAACAGTTGGATGGCCGCACGCAGGCGCTCGACTGGGCGCCACAGGATGTGAGCGTGGCGCGCGCGTTGTCGCTGCAAGCCACGCTGATCGAGCAGGAGCCGTCGCGCGCGCTGGAACGCGTGGTGACGCCGGTGGATATGGCGGCGCTGCCGACCACCGCGCTGGTCGATTGGGTGCGTTATCTGCTCGCGTCACCGAAGACCGCCACGCGCAGCGATGCCCTCAAAGAAGCCGCCAACACTTTGCGCTCACGTTACGACGTGCAGGGCACGCGGCTGAACTGGCGCAACGAGGCGCGCGAAAACTGGTGGTGGTTCATGTGGAACGGCAACGTCGCCGCCGCGCGCACCGCGTGGATCGTCAATCGCTGGAGCGCCGAAGACCCCAATTGGAAAGACGACCTGCCGCTATTGGTCACCGGCCTTGTCGGGCGGCAACAGCAGGGCCATTGGGGCACCACCACGGCGAATGTCTGGGGATCGATAGCGCTGGCGGATTTCGCGCGCGCCCGTGAAGCCACGCCGGTAACCGGCACCTCCAGCATGCGTATGGGCACGCAAAGCGCCACGGTGACGTGGCCCGGCGCCGCAAGCACGGCGCTGGGCTGGTCCGCAGAGCAAGACACGCTCACGTTGAATCACAGCGGCAGCGGCGCACCGTGGGCCACGGTGGCCATACGCGCGGCTGTGAAGCTCGACAAACCCGTCGCGCAAGGCCTGTCGGTCGCGCGCACGATCACGCCGATTGAACAAAAGGTCGCGGGCCAATGGAGCATCGGTGACGTGGCACGCGTGACGCTAACCATGTCGGGCAGCTCGGCGCTGACGTGGGTGGTGGTGCGCGACCCGGTGCCCAGCGGCGCCACCATCCTGGGGCGCGGTCTTGCGCGTGAAAGCACCCTGGCGCAGCAAGGCCAGCAACGTTCCAGCACATGGCCCGTGTTCGAGGAACGCGCCGCCGAAAGTTATCGCGGCTACTACCGGTATGTGCCGCAGGGCCAGTGGAGCGTCGAATACACCGTGCGGCTAAACAACGCGGGCACGTTTGAATTTCCGCCCACGCGCGTGGAGGCGATGTATGCACCGGAGATTTTTGGCGAAACACCGATTGCGGCACTTGTGGTTCAACCGTAGCGCGCACAAAGGGAAGCGTTTACATGAATCGCCGCTTGCATCAGTGGTCCGCCACGAAAATCGTTGCCGCTGTTCAAGCAGGCAAAGTCTGCCGCTCGGCGCGCAAGTGATAGGTTTGCCCGGCAAGGATCATCAGACACTGCTGGCGGCGGAGTGCCTCATGCGCGCTGGCAAAAACCCGGAATCCGGTTGAACACGTTCACGTGAAAGCGAAACCATGAAGCCATTTAAAGGCATCAAAGTCATAGACATCACCCACGTGCTGGCAGGTCCCTTCGCGGCATATCAACTGGGCGTGCTCGGGGCCGATGTGATCAAGATTGAAAATCCGCACGATTGCGACCAAAGCCGCCAATCGGGTCCTGACCGGGAGCTTAACCAGCGCAACATGGGCACCAATTACCTGACGCAAAACTCCAACAAGCGCTCACTCACGCTGGATCTCAAGACGGAAAAAGGCCGCGAAGTGCTGCGCAGGCTGGCGAGCAATGCCGATGTGCTGATTGAGAACTATCGTGCGGGCGCTTTTGCGTCGCTGGGCATCGGCTATGACGATTTGAAACCAGTGAATCCGAGCCTAATTTATTGTTCGATGACGGGTTTCGGGCAGACGGGTCCGAGAAGCACACAAACCACTTATGATCACGCAATTCAGGCCATGTCCGGCATGATGATGATGACCGGCACTGCGGATAGCGGCCCGCTGAAGTCCGGGGCGCCTGTCGTGGATTACGGCACCGGCGCCATGGCCGCGTTTGCAATTGCCAGCGCTCTGTTCCAGCGTGTCCACACCGGAACCGGGCAGCACATTGACTGTGCCATGCTGGATGCCGCCTTCATGCTGGAAGGTTCGCGCGTCACCGGCTACCTGCAAACCGGGAAATCCCCCGTGCCGCGCGGCAATTCGCACGATTATCCCAGCAGCAATCTTTACGCCACCCGCGACGGACTGATCATGCTGGCCGCGGGCAATACCCAGCAGCACACCCGCCTTTTTGAAGCCTTGGGCCGTCCGGAAATGGGACACAAAGACTATGACGCACGGCGTGCGTGCGCGGCGGAAGAAGAAGCGGAATTGGCGCGCATCCTGATGACCAGAACGGCACAGGAGTGGGAGGATTTCCTGCAGGCGCGTCACGTGCCCGCGTTGCGCGTCCGCGGCCTCGACGAAGCTCTGGGTGATCCGCAGGTTCGTACGCGCGCCGTGCTGCATCGGCATGAGCGGGTGCCGGGGGTGGATCGCGCCGTGACGGTACCGGTGTGTGCATTCCAGTTTGCGCATGGCGGTCCGGACGTTCGCACGCCGCCGCCACGGCTGGGCGAGCACAACGCGGAAATACTCGGCGAACTGGGTTATGATTCCGCGGAAATCGCCGCAATGCGCGCATCCGGCGTCATTTAGGCGACACGCCCGCCATCGCAACAACTTGAGAAAATTATGATGATGCGTTTCACACCTATTCGCGTGACACGCACGCACCTATGCTGGATGCCATGGGCTATTGCACTCATGCCGGTGTGCGTAGTCCCTGCCGGCGCGCAAACCTTTCCTTCCAAGCCGATACGACTCGTTGTTAATTTTCCGCCGGGCGGCGGCTCCGACATCCTCGCGCGCAATCTGACACCGGCACTGTCGACTCATCTCGGCCAGCAGGTCGTGGTAGACAACCGGCCGGGCGCGGCGGGCAATATCGGCGCGGAACTGGCGGCAAAGGCGCCGTCGGATGGTTATACGCTGCTGCTGGTTTCGAGTAGCCATGCGGCCAACGTAGCACTCTACAAAGAGCTTA
>CAMDDY010000085.1 GCA_945893125.1 Bordetella parapertussis | reverse complement strand
GCCACAGTGCTCACACCCCCGTGCCCAAGGCTGCGCGCCTCGGTCGCAGCCCACAAGCGCCGCGTCGCTTCGTCCAAGCGCCCGCTCAGCACTTGATGTTTCGCTTCGATTATCGCTACGTGATCCACGACCTCATCATAGCGATATCGACATCGATGTACAAGTTATACTTGCTTAACGCCTAACTCTACGCGGCGCTGCAGCAAGTTCTGCAATCGTTCGGTGAGCGGGAGCCGCTGTGCAAACAGATCGTAACCCCGTGGCAATTCCACCAGGAAATCAATATCGCTGTCAGGCCGTTCCTCGCCCCTGGCAACCGATCCGAATACGCGAATATGCCGGGCGCCATATTGGTTGCCCAAGGCGACAATAGCGTCTCTTTTTACACGTAGTTCGTCCAGTAACATGTGAGTCAGCTTTCGCTCTTATTGGGCCGCTACCACTGATATACACGGAATACCGCGTATGGTAGCACCCGACAACAATCCCTTTAGAAATTCGTCACATGACTCTTATTTGCGCTGACGCGGAACACTAAGGGGCTTGCCATTTTTGCAACGCAGAAATGCAGGAGGAAGTGAGGAGGAAGTGGGGTCAAGTCTTTCATTATCGTAAGATCAAATCAACAAGTTGCTAGTTTGGTTTTCTGTTCATTGCGCCAATTCAAGGATTCGATTGCCTTGAGGGTGGCGCGGTAGCCGATTTGGTTTTGATGGGGTTGATGTTCATCGCTGGTTCGCCCAAATCTCGGGCAGCCGTTCTAGCTTGCGTCTTGCGTTAAATCGAATCGTTCGATAACCAAACCTTTGATCGGTCCAAAGTGCTTAACATTGGCCGTAAGCAGGGGCAAGCCGTGTTCGAGAGCAGTGGCGGCGATCAGTGCGTCACCTATTCCCAAGCCATGCGAGAGCGTCAGGCTTTCCATCAGTGAGATGGCGCGCGTCGTGATCTCTGGCGTTACCGGTAATTGCTCCGTGTTGCGTAGCGCGAGACTTTTTTGCACCGCCTGTAATTCGGTACGGCTGCGCATGCCGTGAAGCAATTCAAGCCACGTAATCGCGGAGATGGTGAGACGTGGCAATTGGTCGAGGCGTTGTGTCGCGCGTGGCAACCCGCGCAAGTGCCAGATCAGCACATCGGTATCGACCAGCACTCGATTTAGTCTTCGTTGCGTGAAGCGTCGCGGCTGTAACGCGGCGCGCGCAGCTTAGCCAAGTAACCTTCCACATCCGCCATGTCGTCGCGATCACGCCAGATGCCGAAGGCTGGATCGTTGGTTACGAAGCCCGTAGCGTCAGGGGCGGCGGCGGTCTCTTCGGGTTCGATTCGCACAGTCACACGCGCAGATTGTGGCGCGGTCAGCTTGGCGCGCCAACTTTCCGGCAGATCGGCGACATCTACATGTTCGATGATCACTGCGCTCATAAGCGACTCCTGGTCCGCCACAGACGTAGGGCGGAGAACATTGTGATTATCCCCTATGCCGCGCAACGCGCGCAAACCACGGAACATCTACCGCAACGTCCTTGGACAATATCTGAAAAAGAATAAGGAGTATTGATGAGGCGTTAACGTAAGTATTTGTTTTTAAATATATTTTTATATCTTGCCATCAAGGGTACCATTCGAAAAGCCGGGAGCATCGCGCGCTACGCCTTGATCCCCAGCAACTTTGCCGCAGTCCCGCCCAGCATGGCGATACGCTCGTCGTCGGTGAACCCGGGCGTATTCATGATGTGCGTCACCGGATCCTCGTGCCACGGGATCGGGTGGTCGGTGCCGATGACTAGCTGGCTCACACCCACCATGGTCGCGAGGTGGCGCAGCATCTCGGGCGTGAACACCAGCGTGTCGTAGTACATGGTCTTCAGGTATTCGGTCGGTTTTTTCTTGAGCTTCACGCTGGGGTCGCAATGCCACGGCGCCACGCGGCACGGGTGATCCGAGCGCGGTGCGTACGACGGCAGGTAGCCGCCGCCATGTGCTGAGCACAGCTTGAGGTTGGGGAATTTATCCAGCGTGCCGTCGAAAATCAGGTGCGACAGGCAGATGGTGGTGTCGAGCGGATTGCCGATGGTGTTGGCGAGCCAGCCGTTGCCCTTGAAGCGCCGGGCGAGTTCGGGCGTGCTTTGCGGGTGGATGAAAATCAGCACGCCGAGTTCCTCGGCCTTGGCCCAGAATGGGTGAAACTTCGGGTCGGAGAATTCCAGATCGGCACAGCTTGCGCCGACGGCTGCGCCGCGCAGGCCGAGTTTCTTCACGCCGTGCGTGAGTTGCTCAACTGCCAGTGCCGGGTCTTGCAGCGTTACCGACGCGAAGGCGACCAGCCGGTCGGGATACAGGGCGCACATCTCGGCGAGTTTTTCGTTCTGAATGCGGCAGATTTCGGCAGCGAGGTCGCGCTTTTCGCGATACCAGAACGGATTGATGCTGAGCGCCTCGATGTCAATGCCTTGCTGATCCATCGCGGCCATACGCTTCGGCCCTACCTCATCGAGGTCGGGAAACTGATGGTCGGCGGCGCTTTTTCCGGCCAGCGCGAACGCCACCGGCACGATGCAGTGCGCATGCACGTCGATGGTCTTTACACGTTTGCCGTTGATCGACACCTGCCGCCGCTGCCCACCCGCTGCTGCCTGCATGCCATCGGTCATCTCGCAGCCGGTGAATACCACCGGCGATACTTTCCTGCTGGAACGGTTTTGCTTTTGCATTTTGCTGCTCTCCCTGTGATGGTTGCTGCCGTGGTTACTGTTGTTTCATTCCCGTGCGGCGGATGATGTCCGCCATGACGTCGATTTCGCGCAGCAGCGTCGCCGTTGCCTGTTCGGTTGAGCTGCCGATGACTTCCGAGCCTTCCGCCGCAAGCCGGCTTTTGACTTCTGGCGCGCCCAATGTCCTGATGATCTCGCGATGCAGACGCGCAATGATATCCGCCGGCGTCGCGCTCGGCACCATCATGATGTAGCCCGCGTTTTCCTCAAAGCCCTTGATGCCGGCTTCCGCTGCATAGGGCACTTTCGGCAGACGGTCCGAGCGTTTGCTGCCGGTGATGAGGATGCCGCGCACGCGGCCGGAGTCGACAAATGGCGCGGTTGCCACCAGGTTGAAGAACCCCGCCTGTATGTGTCCTGCCACCAGGTCGATCAACGCCGGGCCGGAGCCTTTGTAGGGAATGTTGGTGATTTGCAGGCCGGTCTGCATTTTGATCATTTCCATGCGCACCTGCCCGCCCGCGCCGCCGACGCCGTAGCTGAGATCCTTGGGGCGTTGCTTTGACAAGGCCACCAACTCGCGCACGGATTGCACCGGCAGTGACGGATGTACGCTCAGCATGGTAGGGGAGGCCGCGAGGATGGCTATGGACTTCAAATCCTTGCGCGCATCGTAAGGCAGCTTGGCAAACAAGCCTGCGTTGACAGTGTAGGTGTCGCTGGAAAGCAGCAGCAGGGTGTAGCCGTCGGGCGGCGCCTTTGCAGCCACCTCGACGCCGACCACGCCACCCGCCCCGCCGCGATTTTCCACCACCACCGGTTGTCCCAGTCCCGCCGTCAGCAGCGGTCCCATGGTGCGCGCAAGTATGTCGGTGGTGCCGCCCGGCGCCAAAGGTACGATGAGACGTATCGGCCGATTCGGCCAGGCTTGCTGCGCCAGCGCGCAAGCCGTACACACCGCGAGACCGGCGCCCGTGAGCAGGCGTGCGAACGTTCGACGTTTGATGAGGGTATGCATGGGTGTTCTCCTCTTGGTGGCGGCTGGTGGAGGCTTGCGGCGTTTCATTCTGTCAGGCATGGTCAGCATTGAAGTGCGAAAGATTCAGCGTGGCAGGCTCTCCCAGCCACGATGCATGCGTCGTGTGATCCTCGATGTTTTTACCGGTCTGCGCGTGGATCAGGATGTTCAGGCCGTTGCGGTTTGTCTCCAGCCACGGGATCAGCGCGTCGAACTGTGTCGAGTCGAACGCGAGTTGGCAGCTCCAGTGAGGATGGGGCCCCACGAGTTTCTGATGGACGCGGCCCATCGTCACGCCGAATAGCGTCGCGGCCGTTTGGCAAAGCGCGCGCGCCTGCTCCGTTGATGTCTCGTCAAAATAAACATGCGCGTGGTAGTGGGAGTACACGTTCCGCGGTCGTTGAATCATAGGCTCACCGTTTATTACGTCCCTGGTTTGCGCACCGCGCCGATTAATCGACGCGCGCGCCCGTTTCCTTGATCAGTTGTCCCCATTTCACGTTCTCCGCTTTGATATAGTCGGCAAACTGCGCCGGCGTGCCGGTCACGATGTCGGCGCCCAGCGCCGCGATGCGCTCGCGCGCGTCGGCTGTACCCATGATTCTCACGATTTCCATGTTGAGCCGCGCGACGATCTCCTTCGGCATGGCCGCGGGACCCAGCACGCCCCACCATGTAGTCAATTCGATTCCGGGAAATCCGGATTCGGCGAGTGTCGGTGTATCGGGCGCGGAGGGCGAACGCTGTGCGCTGGCCACGGCCAGCATGCGCACTCTTCCGGCCTGGGCGAAACTCTGCGTCGACAGCACGGAGGTGAATATCAGCGCCACCTGACCTGCCACGAGATCGGTGAAACCCTGCACGGCGCCCTTGTAGGGAACGTGTGCGAGATCGATTTTCATCATCTTCTTGAACAACTCGACGCCCAGATGTCCCGCGCTGCCGGCGCCGGTGGACGCGTAGTTGAGCTGACCGGGCCTGGACCGCGCAAGTGCGACCAGCTCTTTTACCGAGCGCACGGGCAGTGCAGGATGCGTTGCGATGACATGCGGCGACGCGACCACCAGCGTGATCGGCGCGAAATCCCGCACTGCGTCGTAACCCACCTTGGTCAGGCTGGGGCTGATGCTGAGATTGCCGGTTTGCCCGATGACCAGCGTGTGGCCGTCCGGCGGCGCTTTGGCGGCGAGGTCGAGTCCCAACGTCCCGTTAGCACCGCCACGATTATCGACGACCACCTGCTGCGCGAAAGTCTCACCCAGCTTGATCGCTAGGTAGCGCCCAGCGATGTCCGTTGCGCCACCCGGCGGAAACGGCACAATGATGCGCAGCGGTTTCACCGGATAAGTCTGTGCTGCAACAGCACCTGCAACGCTGGTGAGCGTGCCTGCGAGTAACACGAGTACGTTACTGTTCCAGACTCTCAGCATGTGCTCTCCCCAGGATGAAGCGGACAGTCATGTTATGCCGTTCGCGGTGAGCTTGTCGAACTACGAACGATACTGCAATTTATTATGCAGGAATTCCGCCCGTTGGGTAAAGGCATCACTTTTCGGCACGTTCACGTAAAATTTGGCGCTTGCCCGCAACAGTCACGGCGCACTGGCGGCCAGCCCCCACCCGGTTTACCATTCACGATTCGCAGCTTCCAATCCGCTCCCACCCGTTTCAAGGAACAAACTCAAAATGGACACCCACGCAACCCACGACGCGCACCATCACGACGGCAAACGCGTAGAAGACCACCGCCTGATCACCGGTGCCGGCACGTATGCCGCCGACTGGAATGTACCGGGACAACTGCATGGCGCTTTTGTGCGCTCGGATCATGCGCATGCGCAAATTGTTTCGGTGAACGCCGCGCGCGCGCTTGCGCATCCCGGCGTCAAAGGCGTGTACACCGGTGAAGACGCGGTGCGTGAAGGCTACGTGCGTGCCGCGCACGTGCTGGCCGCGCCGGGCAAGAACGGCATGAAGGCGCGCGCGCTGGATCGGCCGGTGTTGGCGCATGGCAAGGTGCGCTTTGTCGGCGAGGCGGTGGCGCTGGTGGTGGCGGAGAGTGCGGCGATTGCCGCTGATGCCGCCGAGCTGGTGGAAGTCGAATACAAAACGCTGCAACCCATTGTTGATCCGGAGCAGGCGCTGGCGTCCGGCGCGCCGCAACTGGATGAAGCCGTGCCAAACAATCTGGTGTACGAATGCGAAACCGGCAACGAAGCCGCCGTGGCCGAAGCGATCAAGGGCGCCGCGCATGTGACGCGCATGCGTATCGACAGCACGCGCGTGACGCCGTGCCCGATGGAGCCGCGCGCCTGCCTCGTCGCCTACAACCCGGACAGTGGCGAGTATCGCTTCAACGTCTGCACGCAGGGCATCACCACGCTACGCAAGATGATGACCTCATGGACCCAGGTGCCAGAGCATAAATTGATTTTCGAAGCGCACGATGTCGGCGGCGGCTTCGGCCAGCGCACGCCGGCGTATCCGGAATACATCGCGCTGATGATCGCGGCCAAAGCGCTGGGCAAACCGGTGAAGTGGGTTGCAACCCGCGTCGAATCGTTCCTCACCGACAACCATGGCCGCGGCAACATCGCCACGGGCGACCTCGCACTCGACAAGGATGGCCGCTTTGTCGCGTTCAGGCTCGACTGGATCGCCGACATGGGCGCGTATTTGTCGCCCGGCTCGGCGGGGCATATTCGCAACACCACCACGTGTTTGACGGGCGTGTATCAGATACCGGCGCTGTATGCGTTGTTTCGCGTGCCGCTTACCAATACCACGCCGATGGGTTCGTATCGCGGCGCGGGGCGGCCCGATATTGCCTATGTGATCGAACGTTTTGTCGATCAGGCCGCAATCGACATCGGCATGGACCGCGCGGATTTGCGGCGGCGCAATTTCATTCCGCCCAATGCGTTTCCGTACAAAACGCCCACCGGTTCGGTTTATGAAAACGGCGATTTTCCGGCTGTGTTGTCGAAGGCGCTGGCGCTTGCCGACTACGCCGGCTTTGCCGCGCGCCGCGCGTTATCCGCCAAGGCTGGCAAGCTGCGCGGCATCGGCATCTCAACGGTGATCGAAGGTTCCGGCTCGGGCAATGCGCCGAAGGATGAAGTCGAATTGCAACTCGATGCAGGCGGCACGGTCACGCTCTATACCGTATCCAAATCGCAGGGCCACGGCCACGAAACCACGCTGGGTACTATTGTTGCAAACGCCTTGGGCATCACACTCGACAAAGTGCAGGTCGTGCAATGCGTGCCGGGCAGCAAGCTCGTAGGCAACCACACCGGCGGTTCGCGCACCACGGTGGGTGTCGGCAGCGTGAGCCATATCGCGGCGCTGAAGTTGATCGAGGAAGGCAAGGCGCTCGCGGCACTTGAATTAAAACTCGAACCGTCGCAAGTGCAATACGCCAAAGGCGAATTCAAATCCAGCGAATCAAAGCGCACGCTCAAACTCGGTGAACTGGCAAAAACCAAAACCATCAGCATCATGGCCGACGGCCAATTCGGCTCGACGTTCCCCAACGGCTGCCACATCACCGAAGTCGAAATCGACCGCGACACCGGCGCGCCGAAAATAGTGTCGTACTGCGCGGTGGATGATTGCGGTGTCGTCATCAACCACGCCATCGTCGAAGGCCAAATGCACGGCGGCGTGGTGCAGGGCGCGGGGCAGGTGTTCGGCGAGCAGATCGTCTACGACCTGAAGTCCGGCCAGCCGCTCTCTGCGAGCTTTATGGATTACGTCATGCCGCGCGCAGGCCTCGTGCCGGAATTTCGCGGCGAAGAACTCGCCACCACCAGCAAGGTCAGTCCGCTGGGCGTGAAGGGCGTGGGCGAATCGGGATGCACGGCGTCGATACCGTCACTGGTGAGCGCGACGCTGGATGCCCTCGGCACGGTGGGGGTGAAGCATCTGGATATGCCGATGACACCTTCGCGGATTTGGCGGGCGATGCAGGCGGTTAAATAAAATACATTTAAAAACAAATACTTATATTATTATTGCCTGTCGTGCTCGACATTTACCAAGGCGCTGGCGCCATAGAACAGTTGGTCGCTCGAACGTAAGATCGGCGTAGAATTGGCAAACTTTGCCAATTCGAACGAGGTAGTGTTTATGCCAACCATAACGATGAATGTTTCGTTGCCTGATACGCTGAAGGCGTTCGTGGATCGGCGGGTTGCCGAGCGCGGGTATGGGTCGCATAGTGAGTATGTGCGCGACCTTGTTCGCAAGGACGAGATCGAAGGCGCCAAGGAGCAGATGCGCGCGCTTATTGCAGCAGGGTTGAATTCGCCGACCGGCAAGCCTTGGAGCGAATTGCGCGATGATCTGCTGAAGCGTGCAACGTCGTCAGGCGATGCATGAAGTGCGCGATCCAGCGCGCGCTCGCACAGCAAGATATCGTTAAGGCGTTTGATTACTACCTGACGGCGGCAAGCGCGCCGGTTGCCGCAGATTTCGTGCGTGAAATCGATGCTTGCATGCAACGTATCGAGCAGTTTCCGGAAGCGGGCTCGCCGCGCTACGCGAGCATACTGGATGTTGAAGGCCTGCGCTTCCTTATCGCTGAGCGATATCCGTATCTGGTGTTTTATTTTGAACGTCCGGACTATGCGGATATCGTACGAGTGCTGCATCAACACCAGGATATTCCGGGGATACTGATGGAAGCGCCGATCGAGTGATTAGATCAAGCGGGATTTCACAGGCATCGGCGTACGTGCGGTGTGATTTTTCGCACACCCCATTCGGCGTAATGTGCTTCGCCCTTCGACAGGCGCAGTACAGGCTTATTGACGCCCTACGTGACTACCGTCTAATTTCGATCACCGTTGTCGGTCATGTCTTCGACCACACCCACACCGTGCGCGCGCCCGTCGAAGCCGAATCGCACGATGTAGTAGCCTCTCATCGGCGAGAGATCGGCGCGCCATTCCCACACCACTTCGTGGCGGTAACGCGTGATCATGCTGGGCCTGCCGAGTAACAAAAGCACGTCCGCCTCGTTGGTTTCTCCAGCAACCACCTTGTAGAGCCGTTCGCGCGTCAGTAATTGCTCGGCGCTGCGTACCATGCCGCCCTTATCGACCGCGAACCGCCAAGTGGTAAAGCCCTCGGGGCCGTAAACGTAATCCCAGAATTCGCCGCCCTGCGGATTGGCGCGTTTGTCTCGCGGCCCTCCCAGTTTTTTGACCAGTTCGTCGGCGGTGGTGGTGTTGGGTACGATGGATCCGGGCGAGACACACCCGGTAAGCACGCCGATCATCAATATCAGCGCAAGGCGATAAATGTGTTTCATGATGTCCTCCGTATCAGGAACAGCGTAGGTTACGCACATGTGCATGGGGCGGTCAACCCGCCTCGCGCTTGCGGTTTCCCCAATCCATTTTTTGCTGTGCATTCCGCCGTGCCTCAATCTCTGATTTCGCCCGCCACGCGCCCCATGCGTAGACCAGCGCCAGCATGATAAGGCAGCACACGCCCAGCAAGACATGTCGGCTGACCAGGGTTTGCAGGCTCCATCCATGCACATCCACCAGCGTCATGGCATCGGTGGCCATGCCGCCGGTGGTGCCATACGGGATTGCGCTTTCATCGCTGCGCGATTTCCACCACGTCGCATAAATATCGACAAAGGATGCGGCGCCGATGACCACGAAACCCCAGCGCAGCGAGCCTTTGTAAAGCTGCGTGTTCTTGCCGAAGAAGAAACTTGCCATCAGCAGCGTGGCGAGGATCATGCCCATGCCGTCGCCACTGAAGGTGATCCACATGTTCGCGGTTTTCGCGCTG
Organism: Bordetella parapertussis; assembly: GCA_945893125.1. GTDB lineage: Bacteria > Pseudomonadota > Gammaproteobacteria > Burkholderiales > SG8-41 > UBA5216. The sequence continues at coordinate 3,847 of CAMDDY010000085.1, read as the reverse complement.
ATGCCGAAGGTGGCGATGGCTTGCAGGAGAATCAGCGCGCCGCCGGCATAGACGAGGCGCGGTTTATTTGCCCTGCGTGCGCGAAACATCAGGTAGCCGAGCGCGCCGAACAGCGCGAGGGGTGCTACGAACCCGCGCGTTTCGGGCACCATGGTTTTCCACAGCGTCGGGATTGCCGCGTAGCCGCAAAACCACGCCGTGACCGCATGACCGAATTCATGCACCGGCATGGTCAAAAAAATGCGTTGCAGCGCCGCGCCAAGCCCGGAGGCGTGAAACGCGATGGCAATGCACAAGGTTACCGGGATCGCCGCCAGGCAAAAGCGGTATTCCAGTTCGGCGTCGTGGACTTGCCGCCACTCGTCCGGCGATTCCTCAATATAAAGCAGATCAGTGGCATCGGCTGCTTCAACTGGGTTGGGCGTCTGCTCAACGGCGGGAACCGCGCGCCCATGGGCCTTAATTGCCTCGGCCTTGGCGTAGTCAGCCCCGCAACGCGGGCAGGCGGGCCCGGTATCGCGAGGGGCGGAGCACCAGGGGCAGGGGGTTGTCACGTGTGTGCTGGATCGCTAATGACAGTGCGGCGGGAAGCGCGATTGTAGCTCGCGTCCCCGTAGACCGGAAAAGCGTAGCGCCTTCCGGAAGCCGGTCGTGCCCAACCGGGGCGCCACGAAAAGCACACCCCACATGTGTGTCACGCATGCCGCGGTTTGCCCGGATGCCCTCCGCTCCCGGAAGGAGCTATGCTTTTCCGGTCTACGGGGCTGCTGTTCACGCCGGCAAATCCGGCCTGCGAACGCCGTGTTTTCAGCTACAATTCCGCTGGCAGTTCGTCGCACGACTTTATTCGCCGCCATGCATCGGGCGGCATTCATTCCCGGCATTTTTCTTTTAACCTCATTCTCTATTCCACAGGAAGGAAACACCATGGCACACAAAGGCATGACCACCGATACCATCATGATCCCCGGCCACAATGGCGAACAGATTTCCGCCTACATCGCGAAGCCGCTGGGCAACGGGCCGTTTCCGGGCGTTGTGCTGGTGCATCACATTCCCGGCTGGAGCGAGTGGTATTTCGAGGCTACGCGCCGCTTTGCGCATCACGGCTACGCGGCGATTTGCCACAACCTGTTTCACCGCGCGGGCGAAGGCGAATCGGACGACATCGCCGCCAAGGTCCGCGCCGAGGGCGGCATTGCCGACGCGCAGGCGATGGGCGACACCCAGGGCGCGGTGAAGTGGCTGCGCTCCCAGTCCCATGTGAACGGCAAGGTCGGCATGATTGGCTCCTGCTCGGCGGGCCGCCAAACTTTCCTTTACGCTTGCCAGTATAAGGATATCGACTGCGCGGTTGAGTTGTGGGGCGGGCGCGTGGTGATGGCGAAGGAAGATTTGAATCCCAAGATGCCGGTTGCCCCTGTCGATCTTACCGCCGGCCTGTCGTGCCCGCTGCTGGGTATTTTCGGCAACGACGACAAGGCGCCGTCGCCGGAGCAGGTCAACCAGCACGAAGCCGAGCTCAAAAAGCACGGTAAAGACTACGCTTTCCATCGCTACGACGGCGCAGGGCACGGCTTTTTCTACTACCATCGTCCGATGTATCGCGTGGAAGCTGCGCTGGACGGTTGGCAGAAGGTGTTTGCGTTCTTCGAAAAACATCTCACTAAATAACCATGTGTACTTCCATCCTTGAGATCGTTAAAACCGATGGCATGGGCAAAGGCGGCGAGGGGTGGATAGACCTCACGCACGCCGTGGTGTCGTATGACCACCCGCACCATGCCTGGTTCGACGACGCCATCACGCTGGATTTCGTGAACACGGCCCTCGGGCCGGGTTCACGAGTCGCGCTGGAAATTTCGCTCGAAGCGGCGAAGGCGTTTGCGATCGCGCTGCAAAGCGCCATCGCGCAGGCGGAGTTCGGCGGGCGGGGCGGTTACGACGCGGCGCGGATCACGTCGCTGGCTGACAGTACCCCGTAGTTATCCGCGGCAGGTCTTACAGCCGCCCTTCATCAATCGACAACCCCATCTTCTGCCTGCCAACCATCTCGTAATAGGCAAGGCGGCCCTGCATGTGCTGGGTGATGACGTGGATGTCCTGAAATTGGCGCTGGATCAGATTGCCTTCGGTGATAGCGGTGCCGCCGCAAGCGGTGTAAACGTTTTCGATGACTTGCGCGGCGAGCCGAATGGCATGGGTGCCCGCCAGCCGCAGATGAATGCGCCGATCCATGCTGACCGTGCCGGTTTGTTTGGCCTCGTCCCAAATGTCCGCCACGGCTTCCATCAAAAATGCGCGACCGGAGCGCAGCGATGCTTCCGCCTGGCCCACGGTGAACTGGCTGATCGCCTGATCGCGCAGCAGGCCAGTCAGGTGACGCGGCGCTTTGGCGCCGGCGAGTTCGTAAAAGGCATCGAGGCAACTGCGCGCCACGCCCAACGCGATGGCGCCGTCGCCGGCCGCGAAGGCGAGCGTTTGGCGGATGCAATATCGCGCGCCGCCGCTCACGCGCGGTTCGTCGCCGGTGATGACGGTACGCGCTTCGGGCACGAACACATCCTTGACTTCAAAGTGGTGCGTGCCGGTGCCGCGCATGCCGCGCGTGTGCCAGGTGTCGATAATTTGCGCCTCGGCCTTGGGCACAAAACAATAACGTATTTCAGGCTTGCCGTTGCGTTGCCGCACCACGCCGTTTTCGATGACTTGCGAATGTGCCGCCACCCACGAGGCGTGGCGGCAACCGGTACTGAAGCCCTGGTGCGCGGTGACGCGAAAACCGCCCGGCGCCACCACGGCTTTCGCGGTGGGCGAGGGGCTATTCGACACCACGCTGCGCGGCGTGTTGATCCACACCGCGCGCGCGGCATCGCGATCCATGTAAGCGGAAAACGAACCAAACGTGGCGCCCTGATTCACCGCCCAGGCGGTGCTGGCATCGGCCTTGCCGATTTCTTCGACCGCCAGCACGTGCAGCGGCAGATCCACTTCGCCGCCGCCAATCTCGCGCGGCACGCCCATCAAGAACAAGCCGGCATCGGCTAAGGCTTCGAACAGCGGACGCGGCAGTTCACGATTTTTTTCAATGTCGTCGGCGCTGGCGCGTATCAGCGGCGCGAGTTTGCGCGCGGCTTCGAGCGGGCAGATTGCGGCAGCCGGTGTAGCGGATGCAGCGGGAGAAGAGGGCGCATTCATGGACGAGATACTCACTACGCAGTCAAAAGTGGAAAGGGGGTGATGCGAGTGTCGCTAATCAAGGCGCGGCAGTCAATAACAGGGTCGACCACTTTTGACGGATTGCGCCATGCATGGACTTATTGACCGCCGAGGTGATGAATGGGTGGACTCCCGGTTGAATTTTTGTCCGCGCCGCGTCGTTGACCCGCCGGGCCACGGACGCTACATTGCTTGCTGGCGTGAATGCGGCTCGTACCGGGTTGTTCAAAGGCCTGATAAACCAATCAAAAGTGAAAGCCATCATGCATGACAGGTCGCGGATTCTGGTGGTGCTGGCCGCCATCGGCGCTGGCAGCGTGTGCGGCCACGCAGACGCGCAATACCCCGCGCGTCCGGTGCGACTGGTGGTGCCGTTTCCGCCCGGCGGGCCGACCGATGCCGCGTTGCGCGTGATGCTGCCGGCGTTGTCGCAGGCGCTGGGGCATGAGGTGTTCATCGACAACATTGCCGGCGCGCATGGTTCCAATGGCGCCATCGCCGTGATGAAAGCGCAACCCGACGGCCACACGCTGCTGGTCGGCAACAGCAGCCCGCTGGTGGCGGTGCCGGTGCTGCGAATGAATCCGCCGTACGATCCGATGCGCGATTTTTCGCCGGTGTCGTTCCT
>CAMDDY010000084.1 GCA_945893125.1 Bordetella parapertussis | reverse complement strand
CTGGAAACGTTTCCAACCACGGCCGGCGCCAATGCGCCGAAGATTCAAAAGAACAAGTTGCGTGAACTGGCGCGGACGCTGTCTTTATAATGCGCGTGTGGTGAGCGTAATGTGAATCAAGGATGCGTGCGAGATGAAAAAAACAATGCCGAAGCCAGTGCCGCGGATGCTGGCCGTCGCGGGGCTTGCGCTGTCGAGTTTGACCACGGCGCAGACTTTTCCGCAAAAGCCGGTGCGTATCGTGGTGCCGTTCAGTGCGGGCGGGGCTTCCGATATCATTGCGCGCACGCTGGCCGCAGAATTGACGGAAGTCTTCGGGCAGAACGTGTTCGTCGACAATCGCGGCGGCGCGGGTACGGTGCTGGGTACTGAAATCGTCGCGCGCGCACCTGCCGATGGCTATACGCTGCTGGTGAACACGCCCTCGTACACGATTAACGGGGGCGTGCGCAAACTGCCTTATGATTCGATCAGTGATTTTTCGCCGATAGGGTTGATCGCGGTGACGCCGTTGATGTTGATTACGCATCCGTCGTTGCCGGTGCGCAGCGTCAAGGATTTGATTACGCTGGCGAAGGGCCAGCCCGGCCAGTTGATTTATGCGTCTTCAGGGCAGGGCAGCCCCACGCACATGGGCATGGAGTTGTTGCGATTTTCCGGTGTGCGCATGACGCACGTGCCGTACAAGGGCGCGGCGCCGGCGTTGACGGATCTGGTCGGCGGCCATGTGCAACTGATGCAGACCAGCGTGATTGTCGCCAAGCCGCACACCAACAGCGGTCGCCTGCGCGCGATCGCGATGACGACCGCGCGGCGTTCGGCCGCGCTGCCCGACGTGCCCACCATCGCGGAGACGATTCCAGGCTACGAGGTGCTCAACTGGTGGGGGCTGACGGCGCCGGCGAAGACGCCGGTTGCGGTGATTGAGCGTCTCAACAGCGAGGTTGCCAAGGTGATGTCAAAGAGCGCGAACCGCGAGCGGTTTAGTGCGGAGGGCGTGGAAGCGTCACCGGGTAGCCCTGCGGAATTTGCCGCGATGTTGCGCGCGGAAATCGCCAAATGGGGCAAGGTGGGCAAGGAAATTGGATTACAGCTTGATTAAAAAACATAATAGAAACAATTACTTATGAAACTACAGGCTTTGTTTAATCCGCGCTCGGTGGTCATCATCGGCGCCACGCAGGACACCCGTCGAGCGGGGGGGCAACCGTTGTATTCGCTGACGCACTTGGGTTATGCGGGCGAGGTGTTTGCGGTGAATCCGCGTTATACCGAGATTGAAGGGCGTCCGTGTTTCGCCGGCGTGGATGCGTTGCCCCAGCCTTGTGATTTGGCGGTGATCGCGGTGCCCGCGGTTGAGGTGCCGAATACCATCGAGGCCTGCGGCAGGAAAGGCATTCCGTACGCATTGATATTGAGCGCGGGCTTTCGTGAAATCGGCGAACGCGGCGCGCCGCTGGAAGCGCGTTTGCAGGCGGCGCTGAAATCGTCGGGCGTGCGCGCGGTGGGGCCGAACTGCATCGGCATGATGAATTTGCGCAGCCGCGTGTTTGCCGGCTTCGGCGCGGCGTTCCGCAAACAGGACTGGCGCGGCGGGCCGGTGGCGATGATTTCGCAAAGCGGCGGCTTTGCCTATTCGATCATGACCTTTTGCGAAGAGGCGGGCGTCGGTTTCGACCACATGGTTTCCACCGGCAACGAAAGCAGTCTGAACACGCTGGATTTCATCGAGCATTTTCTCGACGACGAGGCAACGCGGTTGATTGCCGTTTACATGGAAGGCATCAATGATGGCCGCCGGTTGCGTGCATTGGGGCGGCGTGCTCTGGAAGCCGGTAAGCCCATTGCCGTGTGGAAAGTGGGCAATACGCGCGCGGGTAGCCGCGCGGCGGTGTCGCACACGGCGAATCTCACGGAGGATTACGATTACTATCGCGACGCGTTTCGCGAAGGCGGCTTTATCGAGATACGCGAAATTTATGATCTGATCGACGCCGCGCGCGTATTCCGTTCGCACAAACGTCCGCGCGGCAATCGCGTGGCCATCGTCACCACCAGCGGCGGCGCGGGTGTGTTGCTGTCGGACGCCTGTGAGCACGCGAATCTGCTGTTGCCGCAAATGACGGCGCCGACACTGGCAGCGCTAAAGCCGGTGTTGCCCGATTTTGCATCGACGGCGAATCCGATCGATGTCACTGCGGCCATCGCGCAAAAAGAAGTGGAATTCAGCACGGCGACACAGGCCGTGCTCGATGATCCGCACGTGGATATGCTGATCGTGCGCTCCTATCCGGGGCGTGATGCGCCGGTGTGGGCCGAGCATTTCGTGGCGGCGGCTAACGCCAGCGACAAACCCATATTGATCAGTCTGACCGGAACCGTGCGCGAATCTTCCGCGTGGATGCCCGCCGTGGAAGCTGCGAACGTGCCGTGTTTCGAAGCGCCGAGCCGCTTGGTTTATGCGGCATCGGCGTTGCATGATTTTGCGCGCAAATGCGAATGGCACGGCGCTAGCGGCGCAGCGTCGCGGGTGACCAGCAAACACGCATTGCCGATAGATAACGACAAGGCGCTCGATGAGTTGCAAGGCAAGGCGTGCCTTGAGGCGTATGGCATCGCGACGCCCAAACGGCTGTTCATTGCGGCGGGCGAGGAAGCATCGCTTGCGTCGTGTGAAGTGCCGTTTCCGGTAGTGTTAAAAGTCGTCAGTGCGGATTTGCCGCACAAGACCGAAGCTGGCGGCGTGCGCCTGGGCATCGAGAATATTGCTGAATTAAAACAATCACTTGTGCATATGCATCAAGATGTATCGCGGCATCGTCCGGAGGCACGCATACGCGGTTGGCTGATTGAAGCAATGGCACCCGGTGTGGAGTTGATTGTGGGCGCGCTGAATAATCCCTCGTTTGGTCCGCTGGTGATGGTGGGCATGGGCGGCGTGTACGCGGAATTGTTTCAGGACGTGGTGCGGCGCTACGCGCCGTTTGACGCGCAGGCCGCTCGCGCATTGGTGCTGAGCCTTAAAGCGGCACGTATGTTGCAGGGCTATCGCGGCAAACCCGCGTGCGACCTGGATGCCCTGGCGGACGCCGTAAGTCGTTTGTCCTGGCTGATAGCCGATCATCAGGATCAATTGGCTGAAGTGGAAATCAATCCACTGATCGTCGGCAGCTGCGGCGCGTGGGCCGCCGATGCGGTGATACGCGGGATCGATTGAGGCGGGCGTAGCCCAAGCGCCGTACCGTGCCGGCCAGATTCAGACTCCGTTGGATAAGGCGGACGTTTGCGGCGCGGCGGTGCATACGATAAAGTCCACCGCTTTCCGACCGTCTGGGGAGTGCAATGAATAATCCGATGGCAATGGTAAGGCTGGTGGTGCCGGAAGCACCGCCGCCCGCGGTGATAGCGACCGGTAAACAGCGGGATTTGCGCGTGGACGGTATACGTCTGGGCGTACTCGATAACAGCAAGGGCAATGCCGATCACCTGCTGAAGTTCATCGTGGACGGCGTGAAGGCGCAGATAAAGGTGGCATCCGTGGTGGCACTGCGCAAGCCGTCGCCGTCGATCCCCGCCGAAAAAAGTGTGCTGGACGAGTTCACGGCGCAGGCGGACTGTGTGATCAGCGCGATGGCCGATTGAGGCTCCTGCACATCGTGGAGTGTCCACGATATGTCGGAGTTGCGTAAAAGAGGTTTGGTGACGGCGGTTATTTGTACGGATCCTTTTCTCAAGCTGGGTAAGGCGCAATCGCGCGTGTTTGGCGTGCCGGATTTGCCGCTGATTGTGATTCCGCATCCGTTAGGCGGCATCTCATTGGAAAAAGTCGAAGGGCGCGCCGAAGTGGCGATCCCGGAATTCGTGAAGTTGATCAAGGAGCACACGCGATGAGTGATGTCAGCGATCTGTCGGCATTATTAAAAGCACCCGACGCCTGCCTGGAAGCGAAGGACGATTTCTTTGCCATCAACGAGCTGTATATGGAGAAGGGCTGGGGCGATGGCCTGCCGCTGATTCCACCGACCGAAGAGCGCGTCGCCGCGATGCTCGACTATTGTGACCGCCCGTGGAACCAGCCCGTGGGTAAAGTGGCGCCGCGTTATGGCGAAGCGACACCGCTGCGTCTGGCCGCGAATGCGGTGATGGCCGGTTGCAAGCCGGAGTACTTTCCGTTGATCGTGCTGGCGGTCGAGGCCCTATGCGATGAGGCGTTTAATCTCTACGGCATACAGGCGACCACGCATATGTGTTCGCCATTGGTCATTGTCAATGGACCAGGCGCAAAAGAAATCGGCATGAACAGCGGACACAACGCGTTTGGCCCCGGCACGCACAGCAATGCTACGATAGGGCGCGCCATCCGGTTAATTTTATTGAATATTGGCGGCGCCATTCCGGCGTTGGGCGATATGTCCACTTTCGGCGGCCCGAATAAATATTCCTATTGCGTGGCCGAAAACGAAGCGGGCAACCCGTGGGAGCCCTTGCATGTCGAGCGCGGTTTTCCGCAACACGCAACCTGCGTGACGGTGGTGGGCGGCGAGTGCCCGCACAACGTGAATGATCACGAAAGCATCAGCGGCGTGGGCATCCTCAAGACCATCGCCGGCACCATGATGTCCACCGGTTCCAACGACATTTATTACCCGGACGCCATGCCATTAGTGGTGATGGGGCCGGAGCATGCCGCTACGGTGGCCAACGACGGCATCAGCAAAAGCGAGGCCAAGAAATTTATCGCGCGACACGCGACGCTGCCGCTGGGCGCGTTTTCCAACGAAAACATCGAGCGGCGTTTCCGCGTGGCGTTTGCCTCGGTTTACAAGAATGCCGGTCTGGACGCACCGGTGCCGATGCTTCACAAACCCGAGAATCTGTTGATCGCGGTTATCGGCGGCGCGGGCAAACATTCGGCGGTGATTCCTACTTTCGGCGCGACCCAAGCGGTTACCAGGGCATTGAAACGCACTGACGGGCAGTATGCCCGCACCATGCAGGAGATGCGTCGAGCGTAGTTGGCGTGCTTTGCATAAGTATTTGTTTTATAACAATTATAATTTGATGTGCCGCGCGAAATTTCGTGGCGTATTACGGCCGCGCGGCAGTCGCTGCCACGAAACCGCTGTGCGATGTGTGGTTTTGATGTCAGCGCAACTTGGGTTCGGGAAATTCAAACACAGCGGGCGCGAGTGTTTATAGTCAGATCATCCACACAGCGGCCAGCTCGACAATAATAGCAAACGTGCCTACACATTCTTACGCCCTTTCCGCGGACGCGGGCATACGCGACATCGACCCAATCTGGAACGAGATTCGGGCGTGTCTGCAAGCGCATCCCGCCGTCGAAATCGATGCTTCGGCCGTGGCGCGGCTTGACATTTACGCTGATCAGCGTATTTTTGCCAATAAAACATAGGGTTAGACCTTCTCAGCCCGCCTTCAGCGGCAGAGAAGATTCCCCTGCGAGAATGGAAAATGCGCGTTGTGTTACGCCACGTCCGAAGCGTCGTTGTCGCTGTTTCAGTGGCGATATTCTGTACGCCCGCGTATAGCGCGGATCCGCTGACACTTATTTTGCTGCGCCTGTTACGTGACAAAATTATTTCCAGCGGGCTGGAAAGTGCGTATGAAAGTATGCCGCGCGGGCGCGCGGTTGCGCCCAGCGCGCCGCCCGCCAGCGCTGATTTTTCGGCGTCGTTCGCGCTGAGCGATACACAGCTGCGTCAACTGATCGACGAAGGCTTTGTGCATCTGTCGTCGGCGCAGCGCAACGAGGTTTATACCAGCGTGCGGCGCATTCTTGCCGATCCGAAAAATGCCGCCGAAGTGCCGGCGATCATCGCCGATCTGGCACTCAAGGCCTCCGCAGTACGGCAGGCGCACGAACAAATCAATGCGCTGTCATCTGTGCGCAAGCGGCAAATCGCCGCCGAGGCGCGCAGCGAATATGAAAAAATGCCGCCGGAAACGCGTGAACAAATGGCGTCGGTGCTGCGGCAACGGCTGGTGCCGTTGCCCGCGGATCTTACCGACATGATTCTGTCGGAATTTGATCAAGTGCTGGCATCGGCAATAACAGTGCCTGCCGCACCCGCATCAGCCGCGCCCGCCGCCTCCAACAGCGCAAACTGATTCTATATCAATGTGCGCCCGGCGCTGCTGGAGCCGATGCGGGCGCCGGTTTGGCGCCTGGTTTGGTCTTGTGCGCAAACGGATCATAAGGCGTCATGATATCGACTGGCGTTTCGGCGCCGCCGGCTTTGTGCGCGTGGGCAGGCACGGCGCTTGACAGCGTGCGGATGTCGCCGAAAATTTCGCCGCCGTCTTCCACGGTGAGTTTTCCATAACGAATAGTGCCCGACACACGTCCGGTGGCGTGTACCACCAGTTGCTTGCGCGCGGTGAGTTCGCCTTCGAAGCGGCCGTAAATTTCGGCTACGTCGATACCTACCGTGCCCGAGTACACGCCATGCTCCGCGATCTGAATCACGCGGCTGTCCATCGATGCTTCGACGCGGCCTTCCACCACCAGCGTGTCGCAATCGGTGATTTCAACACCTTTCAATTTGATGTCGGGGCCGACTATGAGCTTGCTGCCCGATGACGCGGGCTGTGCCGCGGGGGCGGCGGGCGTGCCGGTAGCCGGGCCCACGGCAGGGTGGGCGGCGTCCGTGCGCTCGGTGGTGGCGAGACTGCGCGGCAATGTGCCATGCATCTTGTTGGTGTCCTGCGGATCTTTTTGCGCGAAATTGTCTCTCTTGCCGAACAGCGCATCCCTGGAATTAAACATGGCGGCTCCTGTGCATGAATGGAAGCGTGAAAAAAAGTATCTTCGCTCGTCAATATATTTCAACGTTGACCGCAAAGCCCAACTGTTAGTCGGGCACACTGTTATTGATTTAGTTCAATCCTGCGGAGGAATATGTTTCGAGGGCCGCGCCAAATACGCGGATGCATTTGTTTATAATGGAAGTCGCATCGAAGATTATTGCGAGGAGATCACCATGAGATGGCTATCCGTGACGTGGTTCGCGCTGGTGTTGGTGGCGCTGCCCGTGGTTTTGTCCAGCGCGTATGCTTGTCCTGCGTTGCTCGATCATCGCTACATCTCGCTGCAGGGCAAGCCGGTGAATCTGTGCGCGTTCGCGAATCGGCCCATACTCATCGTCAACACTGCAAGCAAGTGCGGATATACACCGCAGTTCGAAAAACTCGAAGCGCTGAACAAGCAATATGGCAAGCGCGGCTTGGTGGTGTTGGGGTTCCCGTCCAATGACTTTAATCAGGAACTGGCGACGAACAAGGAAATTGCCAATTTTTGCCTGCTGACGTATGCCGTTGAATTTCCGATGATCGAGCAGGGGGCGGTAACCGGCGCCGCGGCAAGTCCTTTGTACCGCGCGCTGGCGGCCGCTTCGGGCGAAGCGCCGCAATGGAATTTTCACAAGTATTTGATCGCGCCCGATGGAAAAACGGTGTACGCGTTTCGCAGCGCGGTTGAACCCGATGCGCCGGAAATTATTACGCGCGTCCGGGGCATGTTGCGGTTGCAACCGGCGCAGAAATAAAAACGCGCAGCCGGATCGCTGCGCGCACTGAATCACGCGGCTGATACTTGGCTACCCGCGCGCCGGCTCGGGGGCGGCTGGCGTGCGTGGGCGCCCCCGTGCGCCCCGCGCAAGCAGGGGCACGCTCTTACTGGTGCTTGAACGTGCGCTGCTTGACACGCGTGCCGGAGGTCAACAGGGCGTCAGCTCGGTCAAACATCTCCACCATCCAGTAGTAGGCATCGGCGAGTCTGTCGGCTGCTTTGAGAGCGGCGACAGCTTGCACGCGGTCTAGCTCGGACAATGCCAGTTCATCAATTTTTCTATACAGCAGTGAACTTTCGCTCACTTTTATCGTCTTTCTCATGGAAATGCTCCTTTATATTCAAGTGGTTATTGCTACTAAATCAGTAACATTACACATTTACTATCAATTACTTACTACACTATCGTAGACAGGATTCTCGGAGAAATGTTGCAATGCATCAACCTACATCTCTTGCTTGTTCGGATGAGATAAACTAAATTGGAATTGCCATGTCCGTGCGCCTGCCACCGTTAAATTCGTTGAAAGCCTTCGAGGCTGCGGCGCGACATTTGAGTGTCAAAAAGGCGGCACTCGAGTTGAACGTAACCTCAGCCGCCGTGAGTCATCAGATACGCACGCTGGAGGATTACCTGGGCGTGCAATTGTTTCACCGCTACAACCGCGCCTTGGAATTGACCGACGTTGCCAAGGCGGCCCTGCCCAAGCTGGGCGAGGGGTTTGATTGTTTGGCGCAGGCGGTTGCACTGTTGCGCAGCCACCCGAACGGCGGGTCGCTGACGGTGAGTGCCGCGCCGTCTTTTGCCTCGCGCTGGCTGATGCCGCGATTGCATCGTTTCATCGCCGCACATCCGGAAATCGATGTGCGTATTTCCGCGCGCATGCGCCGCGTCAGCGTGGATGGCAAGGGCGACGTGGCTGAACGTGCCACCGTGGAAGCGTGGCTGGCCGATTCGGACGTGGCCATCCTCTACGGGCGGGGCAATGTGCATGGCATGAAAGTGGAACGTCTGATCGAATTAAGCATCACGCCGATATGCAGTCCAAAGCTGCTGGCCGCGGACCACCCGCATCCGCTGCGCACGCCGGAAGATCTCAAACATCACTTGCTGCTGCACGACGACACCGGTGAGCTCTACGATAACGAAGCGTTCTGGGGGCGTTGGTTAAAAGCGGCTGGGGTCACTGATGTGGATTCCAACAAAGGGCCGCACTTCAGCCACGCGGTACTGGCGTTTGAAGCGGCGATTGACGCCGTAGGCGTGCTCGCCAGCATGTCGGTACTGGCAGCCGAAGATATTGCGAGCGGCAAGTTGGTGGCGCCGTTTGCCTGACCGTAAAGTTACCCGACGGCTACTACATGGCCTGTAATGAACACGCCGACGAGCGCCCGTCGGTGGCAGCGTTTCGCGGATGGCTGCGCGAGGAAGCGGCGCGAATTGCTTAAAGGTCGCGTAAGTTCAAGCGCTCGCGGTTGCGCTACGTGGAATCTGGCGTTCGTCCACCGGCAACACCAGCAGCGCCGCCACAAACCCCGCGAGGATGGTGATCCACCACATCAGCGTGTAAGAGCCGGTGGTGTCGAAAATGCGCCCGCCGAGCCACACGCCGAGAAAGCTGCCGCTCTGATGAAACATGAAGGCACAACCGCTTAAGGTTGACAGGTAACGCGCGCCGAAAATCTGCGCAATCAGCGCGCTGGTGATTGGCGCAGTGCCCAGCCACAGAAATCCAAGCGCGGCGGAAAACAGATACACCGTCATTGATGACAGCGGTTTCATGACGAAAGCCATCACCACCATCGCGCGGGTGAAATACAGTGTCGCCAGCAGGTGTTTTTTGGAGTGGCGTCCGCCCAGCCAGCCCCAGGTGTAACTGCCGAAGGTGTTAAATAAGCCGATCAGCGCCAGCGCCATCATGCCGGTGGCCGGCGTCATTTTCTGGTCAATCAGGTACGCCGGAAAATGCACCGAGACAAACAGCAATTGAAAGCCGCACACCGTGTAGGCCAGACACATCAGCACAAAGCCGCGATGGCTAAAGGCTTCGCGCAGCGCCGCCGGTATCGATTGTTTGAACAGGGCTTGCGCCTGAGACTTTTTGTCTTCGACCAGCGCAGTGCATAGCGGCAGCAACAGCAGCACTGTGAGCGCCAGTATCAGCAGCGCCTGTTTCCAGCCCAGATGGTTGATCAGCAACTGGCCATATGGCAGCATCAGAAATTGCCCGAACGAGCCCGCCGCGCCGACAATGCCCATGGCGGCGTTTTTCCGGCGCCACGACACGTCCAATCACGCCGTACACCGTGCTAAAGCCGCAGCACCCCATGGCCGTGCCGATCAAGAGGCCCGCGCTCAAGTTCAGTTCCATGCCGGTGGTGGAATGCGACATCAACACCAAGCCGATCGCGTACGCAATCGTGCCCGCAGCCATCACGCGTGCCGCGCCGAACTTGTCGGCGATCATGCCGGTCAGCGGCTGCGAAAAACCGTAAAACAGGTTTTGCAGCGCGATGGCGAAGGAGAACACTTCGCGGCTGATACCGAGATCGAGCGTCATCGGCTGGAGATAAAGGCCGAAGCCGTGGCGCGTGCCCAGCACAATGGTCATCGCGAGGCCGCCGCACGCAATGACGACGGCGGGCGTGCGCCAGTTTTTCTTTGCTGAGATTAGAGCCATCGGGAAGCCAATTAAAACGCCGAGTTTAGCGCACCCCGTCCTCGCCGAGACAAGACGGCCAACGGCTGAGCAAGCAGTGAGCAACGAAGGACGAAAATCAGCTAAAATGCACGCGCAGTCAGGGTGTAGCGTAGTCCGGTAGCGCGCCTGCTTTGGGAGCAGGAGGTCGTGAGTTCGAATCTCACCTCCCTGACCATTTTTTCAGCTTTATTTCTGCATTATTCCAAATCTTTTTTCGCCAGGTTCTGCCACGCCAGTAGCACTTATTCTCCTGGTGTTTCAGTCCTTCAGCTTGAACGGATTAAAATCGGTTTTACGGTCGTAATAATCTTCGTTTTCCGCGCGTTTTAGCCAGTTCACAATGGCGTACGTCAGTGGCGTGAAGATCACTTCCACCGTCACCTTCAAGACGAATTGCGCGGCCATCACCAGCGGTAGTTTGTCATTGGGAATAATCCCCGTGCCGTAAAACGCCAGCGGGTAAAACAGCGCGGAATCGACGGCCTCGCCGCAGATCGTAGAGCCGATGGTGCGGCTCCACAAATGTTTTCCTTGGGTGAAAATTTTCATTTTCGCCAGCACCAGCGAATTGACGAACTCGCCGCAGAAATACGCGATCATTGACGCCAGCACAATGCGCCAGGTGGAACCGAAGGCGATGTCGTACGCGCCCTGGTGTTTCCAGAACGGCGCGGGCGGCAACGCCACTACCACGCTCGCCATGATCGAGGCGAATGCCAGCGCCGCGAAGCCGCTCCAGATCACTTTGCGTGCGCGCGAGTAGCCGTAGACCTCGGTGAGGATGTCGCCGAACACATACGAAATCGGAAAAAACAACACGCCCGCGCCGAAGGTCAGCACGCCCCACACCGGCAAATCGATTTGCGCGATCTTCGCCGGGCCGATCAGGTTGGAGCAGATCAGCACGGTGACAAACGCCACCATCACCAGGTTGAAGTAACGATATTCACGCATGGCGTTTAATCGTGAGTATATGTTTTTATTGCATTTTTTATGTAAGAGGCAACATCGCGTGCTGTTTGAACGCGGGCCGCGCGCAGAGGCGCGCATACCATGCGTCCAGATTTTTCAGCGCAGGCCGCGTGATGTCCATGTTGTACCAGCGAAACGCGGAGACGCCCAGCGGAATGTCGCCCATGCTGAATGCCGCGCCGGCCATGTAATCACGATGGGCGAGCCACGCATCCACCAATTGAAAATTAGCCGTGAGTGATTTCAGACTGGATTCAATCAGCGGCATGTCGCGTTTTTCCGGCGCTTTACGCACCAGGTTCCAGAACACCGGGCGCAGGTTGATCCACAGCGTAGTGCTAAACCATTCCATCCAGCGATCAGCGTCGGCGGCGGTTTGCGCGTCGGCGGGGCACAGCGCACCGAGGCCGTGCTTGCGCGCGAGATAACGCACGATGGCGTGCGACTCCCACAACAGAAATCCGCCGTCATTCATCAACGGCACCAGGCCGTTCGGATTCATCGCTTTGTACTCGGGCGTGTTATTCACGCCAAACGCCATGCCGGCGTCGATGCGGTCAATCGGCAGTGCCAGTTCGCCGCAAGCCCACAACACTTTTTGCACGTTGATCGAATTTTTACGGCCCCAGATTTTCAGCATGCTATTTCCGTGTTGGTGTGCTGCAAATGATTACTCGGTGGTGATGTGGTTATCGCGTATCACTTTGCCCCATTTTACCGATTCCGTGCGCAGCCACTCGCCGAATTGCTCCGGCGAACCGCCTGCGATCTCGTAGCCCAAGGTGTTGAAGCGCTCTTTTACGTCAGGCTCCGCCAGCACTTTATTCACCTCGGTATTCAATCGCTGAATAATCGCGCGTGGCGTGGCGGCAGGGGCGAGCATGCCCACCCAGGATTGCGCTTCAAATTGCGGATAAAACTCGCTGACAGAAGGCACGCCGGGGGCGAGCGCGGTGCGGTTTTTTGAGCTGACCGCCAGCGCGTGCAGCCGGCCGCTTTTGACGTGGCTCAATACCAGGCCCGCCGAGGCGATCATCACATCGACATGCCCGCCCAGGAGATCGTTTAACGCGGGGCCGCCGCCCTTGAAAAAAATAGTAGTGCCGTCGAGCTTGCTCACGGCTTTGAATAATTCTACCGACAGGCGGCTTGAAGTAGCGGCCCCGGCGGTGGCATAGCGTATTGATCCGGGTTTGGCTTTAGCCGCCGCCACGAACTCGTTGAAGGTTTTCGCGCCGAGCTTCGGTGTCGCCACAAAAATCTGCGGCCCGCGTATCAGCAGGGAAATCGGCGCGAAATCTTTCAGTGTGTCGTAAGGCACTTTTTTGAATACGTACGGATTGGACACAAAACTGTCGAACGCGGTCATTAACGTGTGACCATCGGGTGCGGCCTTGGCGACGATATCCGTGCCGATGATGCCGCCCGCGCCAGCGCGGTTATCCACCACCACCGATTGCCCCAGCGCTTCGGACAGTTTGGGCGTCAGCACGCGCGCGGCGATATCGGTGACACCGGCGGCGGCGGCGGGCACCATCATGCGTATCGGGCGCACGGGATAATTCTGCGCCCCCAGCGGCAGGGTAAACATCAGCAATACGGCTGCGGCGATAAGCTTCATGGGACATTTCACAACTTAACAAAGAGGCCGATGGTAAAGGGAAACACGCTTGCTGGAAACCGCTATTCCCTATTCAGGGCATACGAATTACCATGCACGGGAATGACGGAGGGGGAGTTTTTTCTAGTTACAGGAGCCTTTATGGCATTTACAGGAATAGCGTCGGTAGTCTACGGCGCGCCCGATCCCGCGCAGGCGCGCAAACTTGGCGCCGCGGCTGCGTCATGATGAAACTATTACACGCCGTCTTGGCGACGTTCGTCTGTGCGCAGGCATCACAGGCGGTTGCGCAAGCGTATCCGGCCCGTGCGATACGCATGGTGGTGGCGCTGGCGCCGGGCGGAGGCACCGACGTGACCGGACGCATTGTGGCGCAGAAATTATCCGAACAAATGGGCGTGCCGGTGGTGGTGGAGAATCGTCCCGGCGCGGGCACGATTATCGGCACCGAGGTGGTGGCGAAATCCGCGCCGGACGGCTACACGCTGCTGATCTCCTCGCCGGAGTTGTCGATCAATCCCAGTTTGCATGCGAAATTGCCCTACGACACGCTGAAGGATTTTGTCGCCATTTCGCAATTGACCACCGGGCAGTATTTTAT
>CAMDDY010000083.1 GCA_945893125.1 Bordetella parapertussis | reverse complement strand
GACTCAGCAGGCGTTGCGTGACTTCTTTGTCGCGGATGGTTTTGACCAGCGTGGCGTGAAGCTTGGCAACGATGTCGCGCGGAGTGCCCGCCGCAGCGACGATGCCGAACCAGGTGTCGGCTTCAAAGTGACTCAGTCCCGGCAGGCCCGACTCGGCAATAGTGGGCATCTCCGGCAAAAGCGGTGAACGTTTGGCGGAGCCCACCGCGAGCGCGCGTATTTTGCCGCTCTTGATATGCGGCACGGAGGTGAGTACGCTGTCGTACATCAAATCGGTTTGGCCGCCGATGAGATCGATCAGTGCGGGCGCAGCACCTTTGTACGGAATGTGCAGAAAATTGACGTTCGCCATGCTCTTCAACATTTCGATGCCGAGGTGCGTGACCGAACCCGCGCCCGAAGTGCCGAAACTCAATTTGCCCGGACTCGCCTTGCCGAGCGCGATGAGGTCCTTGAGGTTGCGCGCGGGCACCGAGGGATGCACCACCAGCACAAAGCCCACGGCGGACACAATGGTGATGGGCGCGAAATCTTTCAGCGAGTCGTAACCGATTTTCGGATACAGATGCGGCACCACGCACAGCGTTGCCATGCTGCCGGCGCCGAGGGTGTAGCCGTCGGGCGCGGACTTGGCGACGAACTCGTTGGCGATGGTGCCGCTGGCGCCGAGGCGCGGTTCCACCACCACGGGTTGACCAAAGGCTTCGGATAATTTTTGCGCGGCAAGGCGCGAACTGAAATCGAGCGGGCCGCCCGGGGCGGAGCCGGTGATGATGCGGATGGTTTTGACGGGGTAATTCGCGGCGCGATCCTGCGCGGCGGCGGGTGCTGCCAGTGCCGCTAGTGCCAGCGTAAATAAGAATAATTTATTTTTCATAATAAAAACAAATAGTTACGGTTATTGGCCGAGAGCGGCATGATGCGGACGGGACGATGAACAATACACGACTTCGCGCTAGAATCCATCATCACACCGGTAGTTCACATCAGCCATTTAAATCGTTTACTGGAGGCCTCATGGACAACAATACACAACCCGCTTTCAATCGCGCCGCCGAAGATATCGGCAATTCCGTGTGGCTGGAACACGTTAACGTGACCGTGCCCGATCAAGTGTTGGGCACGCTGTTTTATATCACTGGCCTGGGCTTGACGCGCGACCCGTACATCATGACCGGCCTGGAAAACATGTGGGTCAACATCGGGCGCAGTCAGATACACATGCCCGCCAAAGCGGCGCAGGTGCTGCGCGGGCATACCGCGATCGTGCAGCCCAATCGCGCCGCGTTGTTGAAGCGCCTGGAGTATGTGACGCCCAAGCTTGCCGGTACTAAATTTGCGTACAAGGATTGCGGTGACTACCTCGAAGCGACCTGTCCGTGGGGCAACAAAATCAGAATGTATGAGCCCGATCCGGCGCGTTTTGGCCAGGTAATTTTGGGCATTCCGTATGTCGAGTTCGATGTGCCGGTGGGCACTGTGGACGGCATCGCGCGTTTTTATAATCAGGCAATCAAGGCGCCGGCGACAGTGGTGGATGACGGCAACGGCCGCGCCGCGCGCGCGCTGGTTGGGCACAATCAGTATCTGGTGTTCCGCGAGACAGCCAAGCCGCTTGCCGAATACGACGGGCACCATCTGCAAATTTACATCGCCGATTTCTCCGGCCCGCATGCCTGGCTCAAAGCCAAGGGGCTGATTACCGAAGAGAGCGATCAGTTTCAATATCGCTTCAAGGACATTATCGATCCCGACAGCGGCAAATTTTTATACACCATCGAGCATGAAGTGCGCAGCATCACCCATCCGCTGTATGCGCGTCCGCTGGTGAACCGCAATCCGGTGCAGACCAACCGCAACTATCGCCCCGGCTACGACGCGGGGAACTGGGCGCCGCCGCACGCCAGCTAATCAGGGTGCTTCGGATGAAAGCAGGGCGAGCCCTGATTATCGGCGGCTCGCTCGGCGGTTTGTTTGCCGCCAATCTGCTGCGCATGATCGGTTAGGTGGATGTGTATGAGCGCGTGGCCGACGACATTGCCGCGCGCGGCGCGGGCATCGCCACCCACGACGAAATGTTCGACACGCTGCGCCGCCTCGGCGTGGTGATCGACGACAGCATCGGCATCAAGGTCAGCGACCGCGTGTTTTACGATAGCAGCGGCAAGGTGATCGCGACGCTGAAGGTCAATCGCTACATGAGTTCGTGGGTGCGTTTTTACCACCCGCTGAAAGACCTGCTGCCGGAGGCGAACTACCACTTCGGCATGACCTTCACGCGTTTTGATGAAACGCCGGACGGCGTGACCGCGCATTTTTCCGACGGCACGCAAGCGAGCGCGGATTTGTTGATCGGCGCCGATGGCATCTGGTCGGCGGTGCGCGGGCAGTGGCTGCCGGACGTGAAGCCGGAATATGCCGGCTACATCGCGTGGCGCGGCATGGTCGAAGAGCGCGATTTTCCGCCGGTGCTGCAAGGGTTACGCGAGGAAATCGTGCCGATACACACCTTCTGCCTGCCCGAAGGCCAGTACATGCTGACCTATCCGGTGCCGGGGCAAGATGACGACACGCGCGCGGGACACCGGCGTACCAACTTCGTGTGGTATCACCCGGTGACGCCGGAAAAATTGACCGAACTTTGCACCGATGCTACCGGCACGTGTCACGGCGTGGCGATACCACCGCATCTGATTCGTAAACAATTCATCGATGAGATGCGTGCGTTTTCACGAAGTCAGTTCGCGCCGCAAATCGCGGATGTGGTTGATCTGACCCAGCAGCCGTTTTTTCAGTCGATCTTCGATTGCGCGTCGCCGTGCATCGCGCAGGGCCGCGTGGTGTTGCTCGGCGACGCCGCGTTTGTCGGCAGGCCGCACGCGGGCATGGGCACCACCAAGGCCGCGCTGGATGCGCAATATTTAGTTGACGCGCTGATTGCCGCGCACGGTGATCTTGCCACGGCGCTGGCCGACTACAACGACTCACGCTGCCTGTTCGGCAACCGGCTGGTGGCCCGCAACCGCTGGCTGGGCGCGCACCTGTCGGCGCATCTCGCGAAACCCAGGCATTTGCGCACGCCGGACGAGCTGGAACACCGTCCGCCGGATGTCACCATGCGTGAGTTCGGCGCGAAATTGTGCGACATTGCTGATCTGGCGCCGATTGCTCGCCGGCAGCATCTTAACTAGAGACTACTTATGGAAATGCACCCGAAGCTTGCCGCTTTGTTCAAAGGCCGCGAAGCACAGTATCCGACGAATCTTGAAACCAAGTATCCGCGCGTTTTTCAAAAGATCATGGATAGTTGGGAATCGGCGCATGCCGCCGGCGTCATCGAGGATTTCCTGATAGACAAGCGCGGCGGGCGTCAGGGATTCCCGCCGGAAGTGTTGGGGCAAATCGTACTGTTGGGACGCATTGACGATCGTCTGAAAGAACTTCGCGAAATGAAGGCGGGCCTTGTCAGGCAGCAAGATCCGTGGGGACAGGAGCTGATCAAGCGTGGCCTCGCTCGTGAACAGATTACGTATGATCAGCAGGGGTTTTTTCGCGCGATTGAACTTGGTAACGAGCGGGCCATCTCGCTCTTCATCCAGGCGGGCGTCGATACTGAAATTAGAAACCCGGCGGGGTGGACGCCATTGATTGCTGCTGCCTATAACGGCAGGCAGAAATGCGTAAGCGTGCTCTTGACGATAAATATTAAAGTCAATGCGAAAGACGGACAGGGTTATACCGCCTTGCACTGGGCTGCATTCAAGGGACTTACGGCGGTTGCCAAGTTATTGCTCGAAGGCAAGGCGAACCCGAACGTTCAGAGTGACATGGGGCTTACACCGTTGCACCAGGCTGCGATGTGTGGACATCTGGCTATCGTAGATGCCCTGATAAAAGCCGGCGCGAAAATAGATGAAGTCAACAACGACGGTTGGACGCCGCTGCATCAGGCGGTCTCTGATGCCAATGTGGAGGTAATCAAGTTATTGGTTGCGGCGGGGGCGAATTTGCACATTAAGGATTTGAGCAACAGTTCACCGCTTAATCTGGCAAAACGGCGTAACAAGGTCGCGGTGCTGGCTGCGTTGGGCGAAACGCCCTGAGTGGCTGTCTCGAATCGAGACATGCTTGCGATACTAAATGGGAGGCGGCATGCTGATTAAAAACCGTATGGCACTGGGCGTTGTGTTGTCGGCTGCTGCCGCGCTGGCCGGCGCGCAAACCGGCAATTTTCCCAACAAGACGATCCGTGTGGTGATACCCGTTCCGCCGGGCGGCAGCATTGACACCGTGGTGCGCCTGATCGCGCCGCGCATGAGCGAAAGCATCGGGCAAGGCGTGGTGCTCGAAACGCGCCCTGGCGCTTCGACCAATCTCGGCATGGAACTGGTGGCGCGCGCGCCGGGCGATGGCTACACGCTGGGCGCGAATACGGTGGGCCTGGTTGCCAACGTGTCGCTGTTTGCCAAGACCGGCTATGACCCGGAAAAAGATTTCGCGGCAATATGTTTGATTGCTTCGTCGCCGAGCCTGATCGCGGTGCATCCGTCGGTGCCGGCGAAAAATATCAAGGAGCTGATTGCGCTGGCGAAGAAAAATCCGGCGACGATCAAGTTTGGCACGGCGGGCGCGGGCGGCATCACGCATCTTGCCGTTGAGTTGCTGGCATCACAGACGGGCACTAAATTTGCGCACGTGCCGTACAAGGGCGGCGGGCCTGCGTTGATTGCGTTGATGTCGGGCGAAGTCGATATGAGCGCACTGGCGGTGGTTGCCGCTGCGGGCTACGTGAATTCGAGCCGCATGCGCGTGCTGGCGGTGACCAGCGCCAAGCGTCTCGCTATTCTGCCGAACATTCCAACCGTCGCGGAATCCGGCGTGCCGCAGCACGAATTCAACAGTTGGGTGGGCGTGGTGGCGCCCGCGTCCACGCCCGCGCCGGTAATCAAAATACTCAACGAACACATGGTGCGCGCCGCACGCTCTGCGGAAATCGTCGATCGTTTGACCAAGGATGGCGCGCTGGTTGTGGCGAGCACGCCAGAGCAGTTCAAAAAAGTGATCACCGAAGAAGTCGCGCAGTGGGCGAAGGTAATCAGGGCGGCGGGGATACGTGCTGACTAGTGTTGAGTGCTGAGTTTTGAGTGTTAAGTAAAAAGCATAGGCACGCGGAGCGCGTGCCATTTGTCAGTTCAAAACTAAACACTCAAAACTAAACACTCATCCCATCTACCAATTCCGGAGTGAACAAAAGTGAATCCCTGCGAAGTCACCTTCTACAGCGACAGCCTGAAAATCGCCGGCTACCTATACACCCCCGCCGACTGGAAAGCAGGCGCCGCGCCGCGTCCCGGCATCCTGGTACTCGCAGGTTACAGCGGCAACACCCAAGCCGATTGCACGCACATGATGAAGCGCCTGTGCGCGGAAGGCTGGTTTGTATTCGGCTTTGACTATCAAGGCTTCGGCAAAAGCGAAGGGCGGCGCAACCGTCATCGCGCGCTGGAGCAGGCGCAGAATTGTTATGACGCGATTTCGTACCTGCAGGGCGTGCCGGGCATTGACGCCGAGCGCATCGGGTTATACGGCACCAGCTTCGGCGGCGCCAACGGCGTGTGGGTGACGGCATTTGATGAGCGCGTGAAAGTGCTGGTCACCAGCGTGGGTGTGATGAACGGCGAAACCTGGATGAAACAAATTCGCCGCCCGTGGGAATGGCTGGAGCTGAAGAAAAACGTGGTGATGGATGCGCGCCGCCGCGTGCGCACGGGGGAACCCAAGCTTGTTTTCCACGGCGACATCATGCTGCGTGATCCGGATTCCGCGCGCCAGCGTGAAATGCACAAAGAGCAGGGCCACGCGTTTCAAAGCGAGGAGCGCGATCTCGAAAGCGCGGAGGCGACGATGCGTTATCGGCCCGATTGGGTGGTCGATAAAATCAGCCCGCGCCCCGCGCTGTTTATTTATGCCGAGTTCGACAACCTCGTGCCGCCGGAGCAACAACTGAATTGCTACGCAAAATGCGGCGAGCCGAAAAAACTCGTGAAGCTGCCGAACAGTGGACACTACGACAGCTACGAGTTTCGCAATCCTGAAATGAGTCAGGTCACCTATCGCGAGTCGATTGCGTGGTTTAAGCAGTATTTGTAAAAATTCAATAAAAACATATACTTACATCAATTCTCCAAGGACGGACATGCAGCCACGGTTCACCGCGTTGTTGACCGCAAGTTGGTGGGGAATCGCCGCCAGCGCATTCGCGCAACCCGCGCCAACCACTTGGCCTACTAAACCAATACGCATGGTGGTGCCTTTCGCGGCGGGCGGGCCGGCCGACGCCACCGCGCGACTGCTTGCGCCGCGCCTGACGGAATCGCTCGGGCAGCAAGTCATCGTCGATAATCGCGGCGGTGGAGGCGGCATCATCGGCATCGACATGATCGCCAAATCACCACCCGACGGGCATCACGTGATGTTGATGTCGAGCTCGATCGTGATTTTGCCGAGCATGCGGCGCACGATGCCGTACGATTTGCAGCGCGATATTGTCCCGGTGACCGATGTGCTGCACGCGCCGTTTGCGCTGGTGGTACATCCGTCGGTGCCGGCGCGGAATGCGGGTGAATTGGTCAAGCTCGCCAAGGCCAAGCCGGGGCAACTGATGTATCCGTCCGCCGGTGTCGGCGGTACCAATCACCTCGCGGATGTGCAGTTCAATATCGCGGCAGGTATCGATACCGTGCATGTGCCCTACAAAGGTACCGCGCCCGCACTTACCGATCTGGCGGCGGGGCAGGTGCAGTTTCAGTTCAGCATGCCGTTCGCCGTCACGCCGCTGGTGCAGGCCGGCAAGTTGCGCATGATCGGCATCGCGGCGGGTAAACGTTTGCCGGATATACCTGAGTTGCCGACGGTATCGGAATCCGGTGTGCCGGGTTTTGAAAGCGCGGTGTGGTATGGATTTTTCACCACGGGTGGTGTGGCGCGCGACATCGTGTCGCGCTTGCATGCCGACATGGCACGCGCGCTGGCGGTGCCCGAGGTGCGGCAGAGACTGACGCCGGGCGGCGCGCGTCTCGGTGGCGGAAAGTCGGAAGAGTTCGCGGTCTTTGTGCGCTCCGAAACCGCCAAGTGGGCGAAGGTGGTGAAGGCGGCGGGGATTACACCTGAGTAGAGTGTGTTCAGTTGCGGACGGGCGCGACGCTGTGCGCTTTGATCCACCACAAGCGCGTCGCGAACATTCCCAACCACAACGACAGTACGCCCGACGACAGGCGCTCATACAAGCCGGTGCCTGCCCGCGTTGCATCGCTCCATGACATCAACGCCAAAAATACCAGCGCCAGACAGGCCGATACCACGGAATACACACTGAGGCATCGCAGGCCGGGATAGCGCCGCAACAACACACCCCACAGCAACGCAGCGCCGATGAGCGCAAAAAAACCCGTGGTGGCGGCGTAGCCGTGCCATTGCTGGTTGAGCGAATATCCCCGCGGCGCGCACCCCGGCTCGCAGGGAAACAGCCCCGCGCCTATGCGCGCAAGCCCGTTGAGGCCTATCAGCAAGGTGGCGCAGGTCGTCCACCGATGCCCCTTGAAAGCCGCAAGCAAAAACGCCGCGAACGCGATGTGCATCAGTCCTGCCGTCACAAACCCGGCATAACGCATGATGAATTCCGTGCTACTGGCGCGTTCGCCGAGCTCGCTGATGTACTGCGTGTAGTGGCTGAATTCGGGGCGCAACAAGCCGCAGAACACGATCGCTGACGCCCATGCCGCGGGCGCGATGATGCCGCTCAAATTTCCGATCTTGCGTAAGGTCATACCGGTGCGCACTTGTGTCGGACTGTTTGCGCTACCGCAGCAGGTTCGTCAGCGCCGACACGTTATCCACGTCACGAAAGGCGTGGATGACTTTCAAACTGTTTTCCAATTTTTGCGTGCCGATAGCACTCATCGCCACCAGCGTGCGGTATTTGGCGTCGATGTCGGCCCACTCGATGCCGCGCACGCCCGAGCCGCGCGGGGCGTACACCGTGCCGGTGTGGCTGCGGCCATCCTTGGTTTTGATGGTGACCTGCGCGCCTTGATAATATTTTTCCGCGTCCAGCGTGATGGGGGCGCCGACTTTCACCTTGTCGATGAGTTGATGGATTACCGGATCGAGAAATTTTTTCTCCAACGCATGCACCCATGAAAAATCGCGGTCGGCGACGGCGGCGGCCGCGAAGTAGGCCGGAGTGTGCGCCACGTCCACCAGATTTTTCGGGTGCTTCCCCGGCCCCGGCGGGCCGGTGCGCAACTTCTTGTTGATGGGGCGCGCGATGGTGATGCTCTCGACCTGATCGGGCGTGACATTGGCCTCGCGCGCGGCAATGGCGGCGGCTTCGCCCGTGGTGTGGTGCGGATGGCCGCCCGGCACCAGCTTGATTGCCATGTCGGTGATGACATCCCACTCGCGACCCCAGTCGCGCGTGATGCAGTCGAGGTCTTCGCCGCCGTAGACGTCGAAAAATCCTTTTTTGGTTTCCAGTATGTTTTCTTCGGCGATATAGCCTTTTTGCGCGGCGAGTGCCGCGTTCATGCCCATCAACGCCGCGTTGCCCGCGAAGTACTCACGCGCTTCACTGCTGTCGGCAGCGGTGGCCAGACTGCCGATGGATACCGAGATCATGGCGATGGTCTGCGCCATTTGCTGTTCATTGAGCTTCAACATGCAGCCCGCGGCCACCGAGCCGCCGAAGGCGGCGACCACCGAGCCGTGAAAGCCGCGGTCGCGATGCGCGGGCGCCGCTGCGTCGAGGATGCGTCCGCCGGCTTCGTAGCCCAGCACCATCGCCGTGAGCACGTCCTTGCCGCTCGCGTTATTGCGTTCGCCCAGCGCCAGGGCGGCGGACGTGAGTTGCGTGCCGAAATGCACAATGGTGCGCAAATCGCTGTCATCCGACGCGGCGGCATCACTGGTGAGCGCGTTGACGCGGCACGCGTTCACGGCGGGCAGCTTGGTGCCGCTGTCGAACCACACGCTGGCTTCCGGCGTGCCGCCTTGTTCGCGCGCGAGTTCACGAATGATGCGGGACGAGCGGATGTTGAATCCCATCGCGGCGCTGGCGATGGTGCTGGAAATCATCATCGCGGCGTGATCCACGGCGAGCGCGGGCAAGTCGTTGTAGGTGGTGCGTGTAATCAATTGGGCCAGCGTGGCGGCGATGCTCATGGGGCGGTGCTCCTCTGCGAAATGTGGAATGCTGATGGGCGAATGGGAAGTCAGCAGAAAGTGTAACGCGTTTGCACGGCCCCGGTGAGGAACGGGAGTTGAATAAACGCCGGGTGTCACGTATCGTGACAGGCTGATGGCGGATCAGGGGAAGTGTGAACATCATGCGTAATAATTTGGGTCTGAGCTTTGCACCACTGCACCCGGTGATCGGCGCCGAATGCAAGGGCGTGGACATCGGCGAGCCGATCTCGGCAGAAATCGCGGAGGCCATACACGACGGCATGGATCGTTATGCCGTGCTGGTGTTCCGGCGCGGCACGCCGCTCACCACCGAGCAGCAGATCCGCTTTACCAAGAGCCTCGGCGAGACCGAAGGTCTTTACCGGAAGATTCAGGCGGAGAAGGGCGTGCGGCTCGCCAATTCGCTGCTGTCGGACATTTCCAATCTCGATCCTGCCGACAAGTTACTCCCGCCGGATGACCGCAAACGCCTGTTCAATCTCGGCAACCGCTTGTGGCACAGCGACAGCAGTTATAAAAAAATTCCCGCCAAGTATTCGGCGCTGTGCGCGCATGTGATTCCGCCCCGGGGCGGCGAAACCGAATTCGCCGACATGCGCGCGGCGTGGGATATGCTCGACGCCGAACTGAAGGCAGAGATCAAGGATCTGGTGGCGGAACACAGCCGGATTTTTTCCAAGGGCACGCTGGGGTTTCAGTTCACTGAACAGGAATTGATTGATTTCGCACCGGTGCGCCAGCCGCTGGTGCGCACGCATCCGCGCACCGGGCGGCATTCGCTGTATCTGTCGTCGCACGCCGGGCGCATCGTCGGCATGCCGCAGGTGGAAGCGCTGATGCTGCTGCGTGAATTGACCGAACACGCCACGCAGCGCGAGTTTGTGTTCCGTCATCAGTGGCGCGCGGGCGACCTGGTGATGTGGGACAACCAGGCCACCATGCACCGCGCGCGGCCGTACGAGGATTTGAAATATCCGCGCGATATGCGTCGTACTACCCTGACTGCTGGGGCGCCAGCGCTGGGGTATGCGTCAGTGGTATAACTGTAAGTAGTTGTTTTAAAGGATAATATTTAATGGAATCAATGTTGTTTTCACCACTGCACATTCGCGGCGTCACGCTCAAAAACCGCATCGTGCTCTCACCGATGTTGCAGTACTGCGCCGACAACGGGCACGTCAACGATTGGCATCTGATGCATTACGGCAAGTTCGCCGCAGGCGGCGCAGGCTTGGTGTTTGTGGAATCGACCAAGGTTGATCCGCGCGGTTGTTCCACGCCGCGCGATTTGGGTTTGTGGAAAGACGAATTCATCGCACCGTTAAAACGCATCACCGATCTGATCAAGCGCAACGGCGCGGTGGCGGGCATACAACTCGGCCACTCCGGTCGCAAGGCGCGCCGCAGCGTGCCGTGGGAAGGGCGCGTGCCGATGGCGCAATGTCCTGGTGTTGATCACGGCGAGGCGTGGGAATTGATCGCTCCCAGCGCAGTGGCGTTTTCGGAACGCTACGCGGTGCCGCGCGCAATGACGCATGACGACATCCAGGAAGCGATGTCGAATTGGGGGCAGGCCGCGCGGCGCGCGCAAGAGGCGGGCTTTGATGTGCTGGAACTGCACGGTGCGCACGGCTATCTAATCCACCAGTTTTTGTCCCCCGTGGCGAACCAGCGCACCGACGAATACGGCGGCACGCCTGAAAAACGCATGCGCTTCGCGATTGAGGTGGTGCGCGAGGTGCGCAAATACTGGCCGGACGAAAAACCGTTGTTCCTGCGTGCGTCGGCAGTGGACGAAGCCGGGTGGAGCATCGAAGACAGCGTTGCGGTGGCGCGCGTGTTAAAAACCCTCGGCATCGATGTTATCGATTGCAGTGCGGGCGGCATGTCGGAAGCCAACGCCTCCGAGATCACCCCCAACTACGGCTATCAGGTCGATTACGCGCGGCGCATCAAGGCCGGTGCGGATATGAAAACCATGGCCGTGGGCATGATTATCCACGCCGATCAAGCCGAAGAAATCATCCGTTCGGAAGGCGCGGACCTGGCGGCACTGGGACGCGAGTTTTTGCACAACCCGAATTGGCCGATTGATGCCGCGCAGAAGCTCGGCGTGGCAGCACCGTTCGCAGGTGTGTCGCGGGCTTATGGCTACTGGTTGGAGAAGCGCGCGGCGAACAAGATTGGCATCGTCTCCTCGACTTGGCAGCGCGGCATTAAAGACAACGCCAATTCGTAATTTACAGGTTGGGCTGCGTTTACGCAGCCCAACACAGCGGCTCCGCGCAAAGCGTGACTCGCACGTTACCGGGAAAAGGCCGATGACCCATCGATTCAGCGTGATTGCTGTTGCATGCGTTTCTTTTTTCGCGGCCATCGCGCATGCCGCCGAAACACCAACGTATCCGAATCGCCCGCTGCGTTTTGTCGTGCCGTTTCCGCCGGGCGGCACCAATGACATTATCGCCCGCGCGCTGGTTGCGAAATTGGCCGAGGATTTGGGCCATCCTGTCGTGGTGGATAACCGCGGCGGCGCCAATGGCATTATCGGCATGGACCTCACCGCGAAGGCGCCGCCGGATGGCCACACCTTCCTCATCATCGGCGGCGGCTTTGCCATCAATCCCAGTTTGTATCGCAAGCTGCCGTTCGATCCGGTGCGCGATTTCACGCCGGTTTCAATGGTAGGAACGGGCGGACATATGGTTGTGGTTCATCCATCGCTGCCCGCGCGTAATCTCAATGAGCTGATCGCGCTCGGCAAGGCATCGCCCGGAAAGTTCGCCATGGCTTCCGCAGGCGTGGGCAATGTCACGCATCTCGCGGGCGAGTTGTTCATGTCATTGACCGGCGCGCGCTTCGTGCATGTGCCCTACAAAGGTGGCGGGCCGGCCATCACCGATTTGCTCGGCGGTCAGGTGTCGGTTTATTTCAGTACCGTATCCGTCGCGCTGCCGCATGTGAGAGCGGGAAAGCTGCGCGCGCTGGCGGTTACCGGCGCGCAGCGCGCGACGTTGGCACCGGAAGTCCCCACGATTATCGAATCAGGCGTCGCCGGTTATGTGGTGGAGGGCTGGTACGCGATGCTGATGCCCGCGCAAACACCCGCGCGCATCGTCAGCCGTTTTGCCGCCGGCCTGCACAAAGCGCTGCAAAATGCCGAAGTGAAACAACGGCTGGCCTCGCAGGCGATTGACGCGGTGATAAGTACGCCGGAGGCGCTGCGCAAATTGCTTGATGCCGACAGGGTGAAGTGGGCTAAGGTCGTGCGCGAGGCCGGGATACAGCCGGAGTGATTGGCGCAGGCTCAGCTTGACTTGCGTGCTATCGCCTTGCTCATCGTTTTCATGATCTCGATGATTCGTTTGGCGGCGGGCGAAACATAGCCGTCGTTGCGATGGTAGATGGCCACCGGACGAATCGCCTGCATATCCCGAACCGGAATAATGCAAAGGCGCTCATACAGGGCGGCAAGCTCGACCACGCGCCTGGAACCGAAGCCGATCAGACTGGAATTCGCAACGCTGCGTACTCGAAGCATTACGGAGTCGGACACAACTTGGTTGATGGGCGGGGAGAGTCCGCGTTCCTCGAAGGTATCGCTCAATGAATGAAGCACGGTGAGCGCGGTAGCCCCGGTCACGGCCCAACGCTCGCCAGCCAAGTCGGCCAGTTTCACCGATTTGCGTTTTGCCAAGGCGTGATTGACCGAAGCATAAACGACGAACTCGTCATCCCACAGCGGTATCTGCACGACGCCAGGCCCCATGGATCGCGGCGTGTGGTTTACCACCAGGTCAAGATCGCCGTTGCGCAAGGTCTGCAGCAGTGGCACGGTGCCTGAAACAGTGGCGATCAACGATACGTTGGGCGCTTCCTTTAACAAGGTGGTATACACATCGGGAATAAATGTTTCAGCCAGTGACGGCCCCGTGCCGACGCGTATCTGGCCAGCCAGTCCTTGTGCGTGCTCGACTACTTCATGCACGAGGTCATCTCGCGCAAGCCGCAAGCGCCGCGCATGCGACAACAGGGCGGCGCCCACCGGGGTGAGTTCGACACCCTTGGCGGTACGTTTGACGAGTTTGGCGTGTGCCGATTGCTCCAGCCTGCGCAGGCTCATGCTCAACGCCGGCTGGCCTACGCCCAGCGCCTCGGCCGCGCGCCCGAGATTGCCGTGTTTGGCGATTTCTTCGAAATATTGTATGTCTCGCAATTCCATGGCATCAATTCTATTGATGGCAATATCAATGTCAAACAATTGCGCAGAT
>CAMDDY010000082.1 GCA_945893125.1 Bordetella parapertussis | reverse complement strand
TTCGCACAATGCAGGGCGCGCAGACCTTCTGCACCATCCGCTCCTATCTCGATACCATG
Source organism: Bordetella parapertussis (assembly GCA_945893125.1). Lineage (GTDB taxonomy): Bacteria > Pseudomonadota > Gammaproteobacteria > Burkholderiales > SG8-41 > UBA5216. The sequence goes on along the minus strand of CAMDDY010000082.1, from coordinate 13,586 downwards.
CACAAACAGGGTCATAATATGTTCGAGGTGCTGCGCCAGACTTTCATAGGGCGTCCACCTTCGCCTGATTCAGGCTGAATAGAGACAAATCTTCGACACAGATTTACGCAGATTAAAACCCAAACCGTCATACCCGCGAAGGCGGGTATCCATAAGCCGTTACTAGTGGCACGTGTGTTATGGGTTCCCGCCTGCGCGGGAACGACAGTGGTGGGGGTAATCTGCGTTCATCTGCGTCAATCTGCGTCAATCTGTGTCAAAAAGGTTGTTGAACTACTCCGCCTTAACCCCAGCCGCCTTAATCACCCCGGCCCAGCGCGCAAAATCATCCGCGATTATCTTGCTGAACTCCGCCGGGCTGTTGGCAACGATGAACGCGCCTGTCGGCTCGAAGCGGTTGCGCACTTCGGGCAGCAGCAGGATGCGGCGGGTTTCGTGATACAGCTTGTCGATGACGGCGGTTGGTGTTTTCGCGGGCGCCAGCAGGCCGTACCACAAATCGGATTCAAAACCCGCGAGGCCTGGCGTTTCCGCCACGGCGGGCACGTTGGGCAGCGAGGGGGAACGCTTTTTGCTGGAGACGCCGATTACGCGCACCTTGCCGCTTTCGATCAGCGGCGTGGCGGTGAGTATGCTGACAAACATGAAGCGCACTTCGCCGCCCACCAGCGCCACCAGCGCGGGCGCGGCGCCCTTGTAGGGGATGTGCGTCATGTCGAGCTTGGCCATGGTGCGCAGGCTTTCGCCGGCGAGATGCGCGCCGCCGCCGTTGCCCGACGAGCCGTAGTTGAATTCGCCGGGCTTGGCTTTAATCAGCGCGATGAGTTCGGCGACGGATTTTGCCGGCACCGATGGGTGCAGCAGTAAGGCAAAGGGCAGTACGGCGGCTTGGGTCACCGGTGCAAAATCACGCAGCGGATCAAAATTGATTTTGCCCAGGTGTGGGTTGATGACGATGGTGGCGTTGGTATTGAACAGCAGGGTGTGGCCGTCGGCGGGCGACCGGGCGACGATCTCGGTGCCGATGTTGCCGCCGCCGCCCGCGCGGTTGTCCACCACCACCGGCTGGCCCCAGGTCTCGGCGTAGCGCACGGCGATGGCGCGCGCCATCATGTCGGTGCCGCCGCCGGGCGCGAAGGGCACGACCATGCGGATGGGTTTGGTTGGGTAGGCAACAGGTGTCGCGGCCAGTGCGTTTTGCGTGGCGAGCGACAGTACCGCAGCAGCCAGCCTGAGCAGGCACGAATTCAATGGGTGGATGGGCATGAAGTAGTGCGGAAACAAGGTGGAAACTTGAGGCGTTCAACTATACCGCAGATTTCCCGCCACATGATGGTGTGCGGCTGGCAGTGCGTGCCGCGTGCTGGTAAATTCACTGCATTATGACCCACTACAAAAAATCCCTCTGGCTCGTCGGCGTTGCCGCTGGTGTTATCAGTGTAGTGCCCGCGCAGGCACAGCAGTTCCCCTCCCGCCCAGTGCGCATCATCTCCGGCTTCGCGCCCGGCGGCGCCACCGATGTGGCGGCGCGCGCGGTGTCGCAGCGGCTCACCGAATCACTCGGCCAGCCGGTGGTGGTGGAAAACCGTCCCGGCGCTGCGGGCATCATCGCCGCTGAAATGGTCGCGCGCGCAACACCCGATGGCCACATGATGTATCTGGCGAACGCCACGCTCGGCGCGCCCACGCTGTTTGCCAAACTTCCGTTCGACATCATGAAGGACTTCGGCTTTGTATCGCTGATCGGCATGGGCGCTTCGGCGCTGGTGGTGCATCCGTCGGTGCCGGTAAAAAACGTCAAGGAATTGATCGCGCTCGCGCGTGCGCAACCGGGCAATCTGAATTACGCCTCGGGCGGCACTGGCAACATCACGCACTTGCAGATGGAACTGTTCGTGTCGATGGCCAAACTGAATATGGTGCATGTGCCGTACAAAGGTGGCGCGCCCTCGACGATAGCCACCATCAGCGGTGAAGCGCAGTTGATGTTCGGTTCGCTGGCCACGACAATTTCACCCGTGCAGCAGGGCCGGCTGCGCGCACTGGCGCTGTCCACACCGAAGCGCAGCGCGACGCTCCCCGATGTGCCCACCGTGCATGAGGCGGGTTTGCCGGGCTACGACGCCAGTTCGTGGTACGGCCTGATCGTGCCCGTCGCTACACCGTCGGCAATCCTCGCGCGGCTCTCAAACGATATGATCAAGGCGCTGGAATTCAACGACGTGAAAGAACGTCTGGTGAGTCAAGGCATCGTGCCGGCGGCAGGCGGCACGGATGAATTCCGCAAATATATCGCGGCGGAAATTCCCAAGTGGGCGAAGGTGATCCGCGACGCGAAGATACCTCCGCAGTAAGTATTTGTGTATAAAGGGTTTTCTATGTATGTGAAATCCATCCCCGATAACGCCGAATTTGATTACGTCATCGTCGGTGCGGGCTCCGCCGGTTGCGTGCTCGCTGACAAATTGAGCGCCAACGGCCAGCATCAGGTGCTGCTGCTTGAAGCCGGCGGGCGCGACACCAGCTTCAACATCAAGGTGCCATTGTATGTGGCGCATGTGCTGAACGATGCGTCGCTGATCTGGCCGTACATGACCGAGCCGCAGACGCATCTCAATGGCCAGGCGCAGCGCTGGACGCGCGGGCGTGTGATCGGCGGTTGCAGCTCGATCAATGGCAATCTATTTGTGCGCGGCGACCCGAAGGAATACGACCACTGGCGCGCGCAGGGCTGCGAAGGCTGGGGCTACGACGACCTGATGCCGATATTCAAACGGCTGGAAGATTTCCCCGAGGGCGACCAATCCGTGCGCGGCAGTGGCGGGCCGATCCACTGCACGCCGCTGACGAAATTTGATCCGTTGTCGGATGCCTTTCTCGATGCTTGCGGCGAGGCCGGCTATCGCAAGCTAGACGATTACAACGACGGCAGCTACGAGGGCGCGTTCTACCTGCAATACTCCACGCGCAACGGCTGGCGCAACAGCACGCCGGTGGGTTATCTCAATCCTGCTTTGAGGCGCCCGAATCTGACTGTGCTGCCGAATGCGCGGGCGACGCGTGTGGTGCTTGAAGGCAAGCGTGCCACGGGTGTTGCGTATCGCGTCGGTGAAGCCACTTGCACAGTGAAAGCGCGGCGCGAGGTGCTGATCTCCGCCGGCCCGTTGGCCTCGCCGCAGTTGCTGGAGCTATCCGGCATCGGCAACAGCGCGCTGCTGCAACAGCACGGCATCGCCGTTCAACACCACTTGCCCGGCGTGGGCGAAAATCTGCGCGATCACCCGAACACGCGCATCACCTACGAGTGCGCCAAACCGATCACTATCAATGACGTGCTGCGCAGCCCGTGGCTGAAAATGAAAGAAGGCCTGCGCTTCATTTTCAAGCGCGAAGGCCTGCTCACCATTTGCTCCGCCACCGCGCAGATGAACCACCGCAGCAGCGACAAGGTGGATCAACCCGATCTGGTGCTGCGCCTGCTGCCGCTGTCGGGCAAGGATCGCTACGCCCGCACGCCGGACAAAGGTCTCGATCCGCATCCGGGCTTTACCTTCGGCGTTACCGTGCTGCAACCGTTTTCGCGCGGCACCTGCCACATTAAATCGAATGATCCACTGGAGCAGGCTGCGATGGACCCGAAGTATCTGTCGCACGAGGCCGATGCGCAGTTGTTCCTCGACGGTATCCGCGTTGCCCGCAAGGTCGCGCAACAGCCGGCGTTCAAGGACTTGATCGTGCGCGAAACGCGGCCGGGGCCGGAGGTCAACGACGACGCCGGGCTGCTCGATTACATGAAGGGCACGATACAAACCAGTTGGCACATGGTGGGCACCTGCAAGATGGGCGTGGATGATGCCGCCGTGGTCGATCCGCAGTTGCGTGTGCGCGGTATCGAGGGACTGCGCGTGATTGATTCGTCGATTTGTCCGACGATACCGTCGTCGAATACAAATATTCCTTCTATTGCGATTGGGGAGAAGGGGGCGGATATGGTGTTGGCGGCGGTGTGAGTCCTGACAAATAACCAGTAGTTCATCACCCTCTCCCCCAACCCCTCTCCCGCTTGCGGGAGAGGGTGGCCGTCAGGCCGGGAGAGGGAACAATAGAGGGGGAGCATCATGCGGTTTACGACAATGTTGTCTTTGTTCGCGGCAGTCTTTGCTGCCAGCGCTCACGCGCAGCAATACCCATCCAAACCCGTCCGGGTAATAGTAGGCTTCACCGCCGGCGGCCCATCGGACATCGTGGGCCGCATCGTCGCGGCACAACTCAGTGAGCGCTTCGGCCGCCAGTTCGTGGTGGAAAACCGCGCGGGCGCCACCGGCATGATCGGCGCCGAGGTGGTGGCCAAGGCGCCGCCCGACGGGCACGCGCTGTACATCGCCAGCCAGACCACGCACGCGGTCGCGCCCTATATGTATGCGAAGCCGCTCTACGACCCGGTGAAGGAATTTGCCACGGTGTCGCTGGTAGCGCACAACCCGTTGCTGATGGTGGTGCATCCGTCGTTCGGCGTAAAAACGGTGAAGGACTTGATCGCCATCGCCAAGGCGCAGCCGGGCGCGGTGAATTTCGCCACCGGCGGCATCGGTTCCTCGCCGCATATGTCGATGGAACTTCTGAAAAGCATGGCGAAGATTGACATGGTGCCGATCCATTACAAGGGCGATGGTGCTGCGGTGATTGATTTGATCGGCGGTCAGGTGCCGCTGTTTTCCGCCAGCATCGCCGGGCTGTTGCAGCACGTGAAAACCGGCAAGCTGCGCGGCGTGGCGTTCACTGGTGCCAAACGTTCAACCATCGCACCGGAATACCCGACGATTTCCGAATCCGGCTTGCCGGGCTTTGAGGTGGTGACGTGGTTTGGCTTGCTGACGACGGCGGGCACGCCGCCCGACGTGATCAATCGCCTGTATGGCGAACTGGGCAAGTCATTGGAGCAGCCGGCGGTGAAAGAGCAGATCACCAAACTCGGGCTGGAGATCGTCGGCAGTTCGCCGGATCAATACGCTACGTTTCTGCGCTCGGAGAACGTGAAGTGGGGCAATATGGTGCGGCAGCTTAAATTGAAGGCGGATTAACCGCGACATCCCCTCACCGTCGTTCCCGCGCAGGCGGGAACCCATAACACAGTACCCTATGGCACAGCGTATGGATTCCTGCTTTCGCGGGAGTGACATAAGGGGTTATCAACTGAAGGAAGCAAATGAACGAAAGATTAAGCGTCATCAGCCCCGAAGGTCTGCCGCGCAAGGCGTCGCAAGACGCCAGCCGTCATCTCGATACGCTCGACGGCAAGACCATCGGCGAGGTTTACAACAACCACTTCAAGGGCGAGTTGATGTTCAAGACCTATCGCCGCTTGTTCAAGGAAAAATATCCCGGCATCAAGATCATTCCCTATGACCAGTTCCCGATCGTCTATGTCGGTGGCGATCCCGCCTCGCAGAAGCAGACGGCGAAAGACATTGCCGCGCTGGCGAAGGAATGGGCGGTCGATGCCATCATCACCGGCAACGGCGGATGAGGGACCTGCACTCCGTCCTCGGTGAGGCCGGCGGCAGAAGCAGAGAAGGCGGGCATACCCGCCGTGGTAGTTACCACCACGGGGTTTACCACCATAGCCAAGGCCATCGGCAAGGCCGAAGGCATTAGCGACTTGCGGGTGGCGGAATATCCGGGCGCGGTGGGCGTACATGCCGAAGCGCTGGTGGAAAAAAATGTCGAGACCGTGCTGTTCGACCGGATCGTCAGTTGCCTGACGCAGCCACGCGCCGGCGAATCAAATGATGCAGTGAGCACGCGGCGCGGCGACGAGATCGTGTTTGAAGGCACGTTCGACGCCATCAACGATTACTTCAAGGCGCAAACCTGGTCGGATGAATTGCCGATCATCCCGCCGACGCGCGAACGGGTGGATGCATTCCTCAAGCACACGCGCCGCAAGCCCGATGAACCCATCGCTGTGTTGCCGCAGGCCAATCTCGCGGCGACGCCGCGTAATATTGCCGCCAACGCGGTGATGGCGGGCTGCAAGCCGGACATGATGCCCGTGCTGATCGCGGTGGTGGAGGCGATTGCGGATAACGACTACAACCTCAACAACATCGGCAGCACCTGGGGTGTGCTGCCGTTTCTGCTGGTCAACGGGCCGCATGCGCAAAAACTCGGCATTGAAAATGGCGCGCAGCTCGTCAACCGTGGCGCCAATCCCGCGCTGGGCCGCGCGCTGGGACTGATCATCCGCAACATCGCGGGCTACAAGCTCGGCACCAGTTACATGGGCACCTTCGGTTACCCGATGAATTTTGTGGTGGCCGAAAATGAAGCCGAATGTCCGTGGGTGCCCTACCATGTCGAGCACGGCTTTGATAAAAACGATAACACCGTGACGGCGTGCGGCACGGTGACGTGGGGCTGGCCGCCGGCGATCTACGGCACGCCGAACAAATCCGCGGCCGAGAGCGCGCTGGAAATGCTCAGTATCGAAGTCACCAAGAAGCCTTGCCTCGCGCGGCTGGTGGAGCGCGGCTCTAAGGGGTTTCGCAACATGATTACCTTGTTGATCGCGCCGCCGGTGGCCAAGGCGCTGGCCAGCGCGGGTTACAGCAAACAAAAAATCCGTGAACACGTGTACGAATACGCGCGCGTGCCATATAAGGAACTGGAGTTCCTGATCGAATACGGTCACTCCGAGGCGTTTAAAATTCCCGACATGGTGCAGCGCGGCTTGTTGCCGCAAGAGTATCTGGTCAACGAAAATGATCTGGTGCGCGTGCTGCCCAGTCCTGACGTGATTAATATCGTGGTGTGCGGCGATCCGGATCGCAATCGGGTGATGGTGCTGTGGGGCGGGTATGTGAGCCCCGTGACGAAAAAAATAGAGATCCTAAAGTAGTCAAATTGTTATTTAAAAACAAATATTTACAATCATGATAGATCGCATAGAAATTTTCGTCACCGAACTGCCGGTGCGCGTGCAGCGCATTTTTTCCAGCGGCTCGTACGATACCGGCCCGGCGAATCAAATTCTGGGCAAACCCGTGCTGGTTAAAATTTTCGCCGATGGCGTGGTGGGGTTCGGGCAGATACGCCCGATCACGCCGGGGCATTTTCTCGCCGACACCACGCAGGGCATGGTGGCCGCGATCCGCGAAATTTACGGCAAAAATCTCATCGGCAAAGCGATTTTCGATATCGCAGCTGCCAACGAAATGTTTGATCTGCGGCTCGCGGGCAACCCCTGCGCGCGAGCCGCGCTCGATATCGCGCTGCACGACGCGATGGGCAAGGCGCTGAATGTGCCGATACACCGGCTGATTGGCGGCGCGAGCCAGCCGCGCATTCCGTTGGAGTGGTCGGTGAGTCTGGCGAACGATGTGCAAACCATCGTTAACGAGGCGAAGCGTGCGGTCGATGAGTTCGGCATCAAGGTGTTGTGCATCAAGGCCGCCGACCGGCGCGGCTGGCGGCAGGACGTGAAACACTTCGCGGCGGTACGCAAGGCGGTGGGCGACGACGTGGTGATCGGCGTAGACCCCAACACCGGCTGGAGCGTGGCCGATTCATTAAGCGCGGTGCACGCGCTGCGCGAATATGATCTGGGCTACATCGAGCAGCCGACCGACCGGCGCGATCTCGCGGGCATGGCCGAGATACGCCGGCAGGCGATGGGTGTGCCGATGATGGCCGACGAATCGCTGTTTACGGTGCAGGATGCGTTCGCGCTGGCCGAGGCGCGCGCGGTGGATGCGTTCTGCATCAAGCTCTACAAGATCGGCGGTTTCACGCCCGCGAAAAAATCGCCGCGGTGGCCGAGGGCGCGAACATCCAGTTGAACTGCGGCGGCCTCGCGGTGCAATGCCAGCTTGAAGCGGCGGCGTCGGCGCACTTTTATGCGAGCTTCCCGGTCAAGCGCATGATGGGCGCGGCGGAATTTGTGTTTGGCCTGAACACCATCGGCCCTGATCCGATTGTGCCGCTGACGGATTTCGTGGTGAAAGACGGCCACGTCACCGTGCCGATGGGCCCAGGTCTGGGTATCACCGTTGATGAGGCGGCGCTGAAAAAGCACACGCTGTTGCACGAAGTGATCAAGGCGTAAGGCGTGGCGTGCGTGCGGTATCCGATTTGAATCGCTAACTTCAAGGAGAAACCGTTATGAAAAAAACAGTTATTTCCCATGCCGTGTTTGGCTGCGCGACGGCGGTGATCGCGTCGTGCGCGACGTATGTTTCCCTGGCGGGGTGGCCGTTTTCTTCGCCGGTCATGTCAGCGCATGCGCAATCTGGCGCGCCCGCCAACACCGGCGTCAAACAGATTGATCTCTTCAAAACCACCATGAACGACGTGATGGGGCGCGTGGTCACCATCCGCCGCACCGAGCGCGATCCGGGTAACGGCAGCGGCCCGCACCGGCATCCGGGCAGCCACACCTTCGGCTACGTGTTGGAAGGCACCTATGAAGTGAAAGTCGATGATGGCCCGTTGCAGCGCCTAGGGCCGGGCGAAATCTTTTACGAGCCGCCCAATGCACTGCACGCCGTGTCGCGCAACGGCAGCGCCACGCAGCCGGTGAAGTATCTGGTGATCCAGGTGTCCGACCCGACGAAACCGGCCACCGTGCCCGAGAAAAAATAGGCGCCGCATGAAGGGCACAGTCACTTGAGCGATACCGCGGAGCATTCCTCGCTCGCGCCCTTTCGCGTTCGCAGTTTCCGGTTTCAGTGGCCCGCCGATCTGGCGATGTCGTGGGCCTACGAGATGGAAAACATCGTGCTCGGCTGGTACATTCTGGTCGAGACGCAATCGGTGATGCTGCTGACGCTGTTTGCCTCGATGCAATACTTCGGCACGCTGCTCTCGCCGATGTTTGGCGTGATGGGCAATCGTCTCGGCACCAAGCGCCTGCTATGCGGCATGCGCACCGTGTACACCGTGCTGTCGGCGGCGATGCTGACATTGGTGCTGGCCGGCCAGTTGTCGCCGCTCTATGTGTTCATCGCATCGGGGTTGCTGGGTCTGGTGCGGCCAAGCGATCTGGTGATGCGCTACGCATTGATCGGCGAGACCATGCCCGCGAATACCCTGATGGTGGCGGCGAGCGTGTCGCGCACCACGCAGGATTCGGCGCGTGTGATGGGCGCGCTGACCGGCGCGGGCCTGGTGGCCGCGTTCGGCATGGGGGCGGTATATATGGTGATCGTGTGTTTCTACGGCGTGAGCCTTTTGCTTACCACGCGCGTGGACGGCCACGATGGTCGCGGCGCGGTGGATATCGCCGGGCGCCCGTCGGTGCTGGCGGATCTGCGCGAAGGTGTGGCCTACACGTGGCGAACGCCTGCGATTCTGGCGGCGATGTGGCTGGCGATTCTGATTAATCTGACGGCGTTTCCGGTGACGCACGGCCTGCTGCCGTATGCGGCCAAGGAAGTGTTTCACGCCGGCCAAACCGCCCTCGGTTATCTGGCGGCCAGTTTCGCGGCGGGCTCGCTGGCCGGTTCCATTCTGTTAAGCCGCATCGGTCATGGCGTGCCGCCGGCACGCTGCATGGTTATCTTTTGCGGCGTGTGGCATGCGATGCTCGCGGTGTTCGCCAACATGCCCACGCTGGTGACGGGCTGCGTGGTGCTGGTGCTGGTCGGCTGCGCGCAAAGTCTCGGCACGGTGTCGATGTCCGCGATGCTGCTGCGCGCGAGCAGCAGCGCGCTGCGCAGCCGCGTGATGGGCCTGCGCATGCTGATGATTTACAGTCTGCCCATCGGATTAATGCTGGCGGGGCCGCTGATCAGTCATTTCAGTTACCAGGCCATGGTCTATCTGTATGCGGCGACCGGCATCGCAGGCACGGTGTTCATCGCGCTGCGCTGGCGTGACCACATCTGGCGCGCGGATGCGCCGGCCAATCGTGATGCCGCGGCGCGGTGAACCGCGTTCGTTTTAAATTAATCAACGGGAGATCCAGCGATGTCTGTAACCATCCGTAAAATCGAAGCCCGCGATGAAGCGCGCTGGCGCGTGTTGTGGGACGGCTATTGCCGTTTTTACGAGCGCGAATTGTCCGAGCCGATCACCGCGCACACGTGGGCGCGCATCATGGAATTTGCCTCGCCGGTAAACGCCATCGTGGCCGTCGATGCCGGCGGGCAGGTGGTTGGCATCTGCAATTACATCCTGCACGAAAACACCTTTACGCTGACGCCGGTGTGTTATCTCGAAGATTTGTTTGTTGACCCGGCGTGCCGCGCGGCGGGCGTGGGCAAACAGTTGATCGACTGGCTGGTGGCGGAAATGAAAACGCAGGGTTGGTCGCGCCTCTATTGGAACACCAAAGAGAACAACTACCGCGCGCGCGGGCTATACGACAAGTTCACGCCGCATAGCGGGTTTATTCGGTATGTGATTAACAACCCGGCGGGGTAGTGCGACGTTGTTGATTGCATGGCTTTGCGGCGTGTGTCTGGGGTTTGTTGATAGATAGGATTGCACATGCAACGCTTGCGATGGTCGGTTATCGGCCTGTTTCCCGGGCTTTACATCTTTCGGCAAATTTTCCCCAGGATTTCGATTTCTCGGACGACCGTTCTGCCCCGTACTTGCCGGCTTCATAACTGTCCCTGAGTGTCTCGGCGGCTGAGCAGAAACCCACGCGAGCGGCATTGTGGAACCATTGCAGTATGTTTCCCTCCGGGGTCATCGCTACCTGACGGGTAAAAAACGATTGCCACATCTCTTCGGCTTTCTTGTGGTCTTGAGCCACTCCAAGTCCCAGCTTATGTATCTTGATCAACTCCCACTCAGCTACGGCGCTCCCGCTTTCGGCCGCCTTGGCACACCAGTACGCCGCCGACTTGTAGTCAATGGCCGTGCCTGTTCCCTCCTGAAAAGCCTGGCACAGCTGTGCGCGGGTTACAGCCAGGACTCTCTTGTCTGGCATGTCGACCAAAGCTGCTTTTTTCATGATTTCCAGATACTCGTCAAAACTGGGATCCTGCTGTGAACGGCTGTGCATGATCTCTCTAAGGTGCCAGAGCGCGCGTTCATGCCCCTGCATTGCAGCCTTGATTACCCATTCCTTTCCGGATTCCTTTTCCTGGGGACTGTCACTGTCGAGTGCTGTTCCAAGTTTGAATTGGCCTTCTGCGTGGCCAGCTTTAGCCGCGCCGATACCATTCCATAGCTTTGATCCGGTCTTTCGTCAGGCCTCCCCAGCTTAGTGCGTAAAGGTCACCCATAATTATTTGCGCACTGACGTTTCCTTGTTCTGCGGCGGCAGTGCAACTGGCCAGATCCTCTGGGCTGATTTTCGAAACGGGCCCCCTTGGGCACCCAGTTCCGCCCTCGGCAGCGTTGGCCGGGTGGTACATAATCGCTAATATAGCGGCTAATACGACGATGCATTTCATAGGCAGGTCTTCTGTATCAGGTGACGTAAGATCGTTTTCATTCGAAAAGCAACGAGGAGTCTTGAATATTGCATGATGCTATGCAATCACTCCACCTTAACCTTCGCCTTCTTCACCACCCCCGTCCAGCGGACGATTTCTTCCACCACAAAACGGTGGTATTCCGCTGGCGATTGATAATCGATGTCGGCGCCTTCGTTGACGAGGCGTTTTTTCACATCCTCCATCGCCAGCACGGTTTTCACCTCGGCGCTTAATCGCTCAACAATGGCAACCGGCGTGCCCGCCGGCGCGAACATGCCCCACCATTGCACCGATTCAAAACCCGGCAGGGTTTCGGCGATGGCAGGTATGTCGGGCACTTGCGGATTACGCTTCACACTGCCCACGCCGAGCAGGCGCAGGTTGCCCGCGCGCACGTGCGGCAGGTTTTGCACCAGCGTGCCGAATAGCGCCTGACTCTCGCCGCCGATGGTGGCCATCACCGCCGGACCGCCGCCGCGATATTGCACGATGACGCCATCGATATTGGCCATCAGCTTGAACAGCTCTGACGCCAGATGCGTGGAGGTGCCGACACCCGCTGCGCCGAAATTAATTTGCTTCGGCTTTTGCTGGGCAAAGGCGATGAACTCTTTCACCGAACGCGCGGCAATGTTGTTGTTGATCACCAGCGCATTGGGCGAAGTGCCGATGCGCGCGATGGCGGCGAATGCTTTTACTGTATCGAAGGGCAACTTTTGCAGCGCGGGCAGCACGGCGTGCGGCGTGGAGATGAACATTAGCGTGTAGCCATCGGGCACGGCGCGCGCGACGATCTCGCTGCCGATGATGCCGCCCGCGCCGCCGCGGTTGTCCACCACCACTTGTGTGTTCAGGCGCTCGCTTAACTTGGCCGAGATCAGCCGCCCGACAATATCCGGGCTACCGCCGGGCGGGAAGGGGACGACCATGCGTATGGGTTTTGCGGGGTAGGGTTGGGCGTGGCTAATTGCCGTGAAGGATAAGGCCACAACTGCGGCCATAAGCCATACGCGCCATGGTGTAATGAATTGCATTGGATTGCCTCCATTCGTTGTGATGGGTTTCACCCATCCTACGGCGGCTGTGAATGCCATGCTGAATTTCATCGTTTGCTCCCGGTCTTTGCGATGAGTTGCACCCATCCTACGGAAAGTGTTTATGTAGGATGGGTACTGGCCCATGGCCGTAACCCATCACTGCGTTGTTTACCGCTCGATTTTTATACTTGCCGATTTAATCACTTTATCCCAGCGATCCCACTCGCGGCGCATATGCGCCATTAGCCCGGCAGGCGTACTCGATTTCGGTTCGGAGCCCAGTTCCTGCAGGCGCCGGGTGAACGCCGGATCGTCGATCATTTTTACCATCTCGGCATTGATTTTGTTCACAATGGGCGCGGGCGTACCGGCGGGCGCGAGCATCGCATACCAGTTTTCGTATTCAAAGCCCGGCAGTGTCTCGGCGATGGTGGCCACTTCGGGCGCGACGGACGTGCGCTTGGCGCTGCCCACGCCCAGCGCGCGCAACTTGCCGGTGCGCACCAGCGGCAGCACCTGGGGAATGCTGGCGAACATGAAATGCGCCTGACCGGCCACCACATCGACAACGCCCGGCCCCGAGCCTTTGTACGGCACATGCACAAAATTCAGATTGCCCATGGATTTGAGCAGTTCGCAGCCCAGATGATTCGGTGTGCCGTTGCCCGCTGACGCGCAGTTCAACGATCCGGGTTTGGCCTTGGCGAGTGCGATCAGTTCAGGCACCGATTTCGCGGCCACGCTGGGGTTGGCAAACAGCAACTGCGGGTTGATCGAGCCCAGCGAAATCGGCGCAAAATCGCGAAACGGGTCGTAGGGCATTTTGAACAGCAAGGGGTTAAGCACCAGGCCGGACGACGACGAAAACACCAGCGTGTAGCCGTCGGGATTGGCCCGCACCGTGATCTCGTGCGCGAGTATGCCGGCGCCGCCGGGCCGGTTATCGAGCACCATTTGTTGTCCCCACGCCTGCGCGAGTTCAAATTCGAAGTGCAACTCTGATTAATAGGTTGGGTGGGCGAGGTGCGATAGCATCCGAGCCCCTCGACCACCAAGTTAAAGTTGCCAAGAATGAACTACACACACCTCACCCAAGACGAACGGTATCAGATTGCGATCC
>CAMDDY010000081.1 GCA_945893125.1 Bordetella parapertussis | reverse complement strand
TTCGCTCTACACAATTCTACAGATTCTGAGTTTGACTCTATTCGAGAAAACGCCATTGATTCAATTGCTTACGGAATACCCACTCGCGTCAGAGCAGATCGCCATGGCTAACCAATTGAATTTATTCGATTTATGACCGGACAGCAGTGGAATTTAATATTGGAATTATTAAATGCGTAAAGTAACTGTGGTGTTACTGTCCATGCACGATCAAGCTTGTATGAAAATCCGATGTTCGCGTCGTAACGATTGTCCTTGCGTTTTTCATTGAAAAAGATGCTTGTTCCTCCATAGCGGCTGTATTGGTAAGAGATGCCTCCAAACAGCTTCAAGTTCTCGTGAATGACGTACTCTCCATTTGCCCTGGCGCCAAACAATGTTCTGCCAATGGTGGGGTCGTTATTTTTTTCCCTGTCTTCGCCATAATATGTCGCCAAGGAAATACGCGGAGCGCCCGCTTGGGTAAAAGCGTGTGTCCAAGTCGCTCCTATTAGGTACAGATCGGTATTAATCAGAGGGACGATGGGATGCCTGACATCAATGTATTGCGCAAAGAGACCGACGATGTCCTGCTTGGTCAACTTGTGTTGCCAAGTCGCGTATATTCCTAATTGATCATCGTTGTGATACTTGCTGATGTATTGCGTAAATTGCGTAATACCAAAGTTATACTGATTTTCGCCTTTGTCGACTTGAATTCCTAGCCCTGTTGTAATCGAGCCAATGGCAAAGTCTTTTTGGGCGGGGTGTCCCCGCAGCGTGGCGTCAGCACTTGCGTATAGACTGATATCCTGCCCAATTGGAGTTTGACCCGCAATTCCAGCGTTAAAGCCAGCAACCGAACTTTTCTGGCGGGTAGCAAAACCTGAAAGAGTGCCTGGCAAACCAAGCGCCGGGATAAAAATTGTAGTTGCATTGGGGCCTGTGTTGATATTGGTATCGTAGCCAAGATCAGCGCCAACATAGGCGGACCAGAACGGTCGAGATTTACTATACCTATTCGTCAGAATTTTATCGAGTTGCACTAATAACTGGTCGATCCTTTTTGCGACGTCTGGTGGCGGCTTGGATGCCTTGACTTGCTGCAATTCTCGATAAGCGGCTCCGAACTCTGTTAAGGCGATAAGTGCCTTGCCCAATTCTGCGCGAGCCAAGGTATGGGCTGGATTGATCGCCAGTGCGCGCTCAAATGCAAACACTGCATTGCCCGGATCCCCCGAGTCTAGCGAGGCAATTCCCAAGATGTAGTTATATTCTACATCGCCAGCTGATGGGATCAGATTGGCTTCTAGTAAATCACGTGCTTTTGACGGCTGCCCTTGCCTGAGCAGCATCTTGGCATCGTCAATAGTGGCCGCGTGAGCACAGAAAACACTCACTGATATGATGGCTGCGAGCAGTCTTGACGACATATGCATATGCCAAGGGAAATTATGACAATTGTTTATGAAATCAAATTTGAACGGCGCTGTCAAGCCTTTTCGTGGGGTTATTGCGACCGATGCAGCGCGCCGCGCTGATAACAGCATGTCTCTGCAGACATGGTTTGCGGCAGGCAAAACGTCCAACAGTGCTTGTCCGCGACCCTGTTGGCTGGTGTCACACGCCGTATTGTCTCGCATTGTGGGGGTCATGCCGGATGCCAATACCTACTTGTGGGTAGGTGTTGGGCGTTGTCATATATGGGAAATGCATTATTTCCGCAATAAACCCCTGCCGCTTCCGGGCCCGATTGGGTGCATTATTGAATGAGTCGTGATGGAGGCCTTCTACCCGCGCCGCGTTGCCAGAACCTCGCGCTTGATCAGGTCCGGAAACCAGCGCATCCATAGCCCGACCACCAGCAGCGTGCCGATGCCGCCCACCACCACTGCGGGAACCGTGCCCCACCACGCGGCGGTGATGCCGGATTCAAACTGCCCCAGGTGATTGGACGTGCCGGTAAACAGCGAATGCACGGCACTCACGCGCCCGCGCATATCCACCGGTGTTTCGAGTTGCACCAGCGACGAGCGGATGACCACGCTCACCATGTCAGCCATGCCCATGATCGCCAGCGCCAGCAGAGACAACGGCAGCCATGTCGAGAGGCCGAAGACGATGGTGGTAATGCCGAACACCGTGACCGACAAAAACAGAATCTTGCCGACGCTGTGCGTCATCGGCGAGCGCACGAGGTAGAGCGAGGCGAACACCGCGCCCACGGCGGGCGCCGAGCGCAGCAACCCCAGCCCCAGCGGGCCGGCCTGCAAGATGTCGCGCGCGTAAATGGGCAGCAGGGCCACCGCGCCGCCCAGCAGCATGGCGAACAGGTCGAGTGAAATCGCGCCGAGGATGATCGGCTTGTTGAAGATATAGTGCAGGCCGCCGAATACATATTGCAAGGTCACCGGGTCGTGCTTGCGGCGCACGAAGGTCGAAGGAATGGCGATGATGATCACGCCGGCCAGCGCGTAAAACGCGGCGCTGGTGAAATAGACCGCGCTGCCGCCCCACAAATACACCACGCCGCCCAGCGCCGGGCCGAGGATGATGGAAGTTTTTTTCGTGGCCGCGTGAAACGCTATGCAGCGTGGCAATAGTTCGTCGCCCACCAGCGACGGCAGCAGCGAACGCATGGCCGGGTTCTGATAGGTTTGCGCGATGCCGGTGAGCGCCACGCATACATAGATGATTTCCGCGCTGATCCACCCGCCGAAGTTGGCGGCTGCCAGCAGGATCGCCGCCGCGCATTGCACCACCTGGCACAGCATCGCCACATGGCGCCGGTCATAACGGTCGGCGGCGTGCCCCGCCGGCAAGGTAAACAGCAATTGCGCGCCGAAATGCGCAAGCCCCACCAGCCCCAGGCTCAGCGCGCTGTTGGTGATGTCGTAAATTTGCCAGGCGACGGCGAGCACCACCATTTGATTGCCCACGGTCGAGGCGATGTCGCCGATCCAGAATCGGGTGAAGACGGCGTGGCGTAATAACCTGGTGTTCATGAATCGGTTCTAACGGCAAGCGGAAACGCGTGAATTAAGGGGCATCCTGCCGCCGTTGTTCCCGCGCAGGCGGGAACCCATGCACCTTCGCAAGTAACACTTGTGTTATGGATTCCCGCCTGCACGGGAACGACAGGGCAAAAAATCAGAGCGCAGCGCGCGGATGCGCGGGGCGGCTCAAGGCATCCGGCGCTTCAAACGGACGATGGCCTTCCACTTGCGCGGCGTACAGCACCCGGCGCAGCGTGGGATCAAACGGATCGCGGCGATGCACGGTGGCTCGGTTATCCCACACCACCACGTCGCCCTTGGCCCAGCGATGTTCGTAACAAAATTGCGGTTGCGTACACCGCGCCCACAATTCATCGAGCAGGGCTTCGGATTCTTCGAGTGAACAACCGTTAACGTAGGCGGCGTGACGCCGCCCGAGGAATATCGTATTGCAGCCCGTTTCGGGGTGCGTGGAAATAATCGGATGGCTCGGTCCGGGCGTGGTGCGCACATCGTCATCGAGCGACGCACCGGGGCGCAGTTTTAGCGCGGTATCAATGATATTGCCCTGCTTGATGGTTTTGCCGCTGATGCGTTTTTTGAAATCATCCGGCAGCGCATCGTAAGCGGCATAGGCATTTAGGAAAAACGTGCTGCCGCCGCGCTCTTGTGGCGGCACTTCCATCGCCACCAGCATGCGCGCGGCGGTGGGTTTTTCCTTGAACGAAAAATCCGAGTGCCAGACGATTTCGCCGTCGCCGAGAATGCCGACCGCTTTGCCGTTTTCTTTGATATTGGTGACGACAGTGACTTCGGGTGGCAACTGGAACAACTGGTTGGCGGTGCGTTCTTCCAGATTGCGCTGATGCAAATTGGACGACGTGACGGGTATTCCAAAACGATTGACCAGCCGCACCAGATCATTGGCGTCCAGCGATTGGCCGCGAAAAATCGCGATCACATGATTCAGCCACGCCGCGTGCACGGCCTTGAAGGTGGCGTCGGACATGGTTTTGAGATCGATATTGCGTATCTCCGCGCCCAGCGCAGCCGGGCACGGCGCCACCTGAAACGGCGCCGATTCACTTCGATTCGAGAGAGCTTGAGCACTCATCGTCATGACTCCTTAACTTTCATTCTGTGTCCGGGCGGCGTGCATGGGGCCACCGTAGCAAATGCCGTGTAGGCGGTCAAATGCATGGCGTGCGGCGCAAGACGCTGTCAAACGCCGTACACTTGCGCCAACATGCCGCCTCGCTTTATTGCCCACCTGGATATGGATGCATTTTACGCGTCCGTGGAGCTGCTGCGTTATCCGCATTTGCGCGGGCAGCCGGCGGTGGTGGGTGGGCGGAGGCGTAGCGCCGAGCCCATGCCGGCGGATGCGCAATTTCTCACCTTGCGCACGTACACCGGGCGCGGCGTGATCACCACCGCCACCTACGAAGCGCGCGCGCTCGGCGTGCATTCGGGCATGGGCCTGATGAAAGCGGCGACGCTCGCGCCGGATGCGTGGCTGCTGCCGGCGGATTTTGATCAGTATCGCCGCTACTCGCGGCTGTTCAAGGAGGCGGTGCGCGCCATTGCCCCGCTGGTGGAAGATCGCGGCATTGATGAGATCTATATTGATTTGAGCGAGGTTGTGCTAGCAAATAACGCGACAGAGGGCGCGGCTGACCCGTGGACCCGCGCCCGCGATATCGCGCTGCAACTGCAAAGCGCGGTGCGCGAGGCCACCGGCCTATCCTGCTCGATCGGCGTCACCCCCAACAAGCTGTTATCGAAAATCGCCTCGGATTTAGACAAGCCCGGCGGCATCACGGTGCTGCGCACGGAAGACATCCCCGCGCGCATCTGGCCGCTGGCGGCGCGCAAGATCAACGGCATCGGCCCCAAGGCGAGCGCGCGATTGGAGTCGCTGGGCATCCGCACCATCGGCGAACTGGCGAAGGCCGATCTGGCATTTTTGATCGAACACTTCGGCAAAAACACCGGCGCATGGATGCACGATGCCGCGCACGGGCGCGACGCGCGCGAGGTGGTGACGCACAGCGAACCGAAATCCATCAGCCGCGAAACCACCTTCGAGGATGATCTGCATCCGGTGCGCGACCGCGAAAAACTCACGCAGATTTTTACCAACCTGTGCGTGCGCGTGGCGGAAGACTTGAAGCGCAAGGGCGTGGTCGGCAAAACCATCGGCTTGAAACTGCGTTACGATAATTTCAAAACCGTCACCCGTGATCACACCATCGATGAACCCACCGGTGACGCGGCCACCATCCGCCGCGCGGCGGGCGAATGCTTAAAGCGCGTGCCGCTGGACCGGCGCATTCGTTTACTGGGTGTGCGCGTGGGGGCGTTGAGCAGGCCGGGGGAGGTTATGTCAGCCGCGCAGGCCAATGCGGCGGTTGGCGAGACGCGTACGCCGAATTTATTTTGAATTACGTAAGTAATTGTTTTTTAATGGTAATTAAAGGGTTATATGAACATCATCCACCCGTGGTACCAGCTGGGCTACATCATTCCGCATCTTCAAACCGACATGGATGCGTACCAGTTTTATCGCGTCGCACCCGAGGGAATGTTGCTGGTGACCACGGGGCTGAATCTGCAAGGCCACAGTCTTGAAGCTGTTGAGCGGGAACTTCCCGCCTTTTGGCGCGCGGTGGAAATTCTGAAAAAGAAAAAAGTGGACCGCATCGCGTTAAGCGGCGTGCCGGTGGCTACACACCTGGGTCGCAAGCGCATGCTGGAAATTCTCGCTGAAGCAGAGCAACGCAGCGGCATCGCGTGCGACACCGATCTCGAAGCGCACATCGCGGCGTTAAAACATCTGGGCGCGACACGCATCGCGTTGGCGACGCGCTGGCACGAGGCGACCAACACCCCGCTGACAAAATATCTCGCCGAAGCCGGCATTGAGGTGATTGCGCTCGCCGCGCGCGGCAGCACGCTGGAGCAACACAAGAGCGCCGACCCCGCAGCCGATCACCAACTGGCGCTGGATCTTGCCGCGCAGGTGATGCGCGATGCACCGGACGCGCAGGCCATTATGATGCCCGGTGGGCTGTGGCACGCCATGCACGCCGTGCCGCTGATCGAGGCGCAGTACGGCAAACCGGCGATACTCAATATTCTGGCGACCACCTGGGCGGCGCTGCATGCGGCGGGACCGCGCATGCGGCATCGGCCCGATCCGCGCTGGGGCAAATTGCTGGCGAGTTTGTAGGATGCGGTGGGCATGGCAACCTGGATTGTGATGGGTTTCACCCATCCTACGAACTGCGACAACGTTCGTAGGATGGGTGGAGCGCAGCGCAACCCATCACAAACACAATCCGCAAACCATTCGTGACTGCACAGCCATCAACATCCGCCAACACCCACCGCCAGGTATGGGCAATGGCGTGGCCGATCATCCTCGCCAACGTCACCGTGCCGTTGCTGGGCGTGGTGGATACCGCCGTGGTCGGCCATCTGCCGGAGCCGTATTACATCGGCGCCGTGGCGATTGGTGCGATGTTGTTCAACTACATCTACCACTTGTTCAACTGCCTGCGCATGGGTACCACCGGCCCCACGGCGCAGGCGCGCGGCGCGGGGGACCACGCCGAGGTGCGCGCCATGATCGTGCGTGCGCTGCTGCTGGCGGGCGTGATCGGCGGCGTAATCATCGTGCTGCAACTGCCGATCATCCGCTTTGCGTTCTGGCTCATCAACGCCAGTGCGCAGGTCGAGTTTTACGCGCGCGAATACTTTTTGATTCGCGTGTGGTCGATGCCGGCGGTGCTGGGGTCGTACGCGATCTTCGGCTGGTTTTACGGGCTGCGCGATGTGCGCACACCGTTGGTGATTCAGATCGCCGTGAACGTGCTCAATATCGTGCTGGCGGTGGTGTTTGTATTCGTGTTTCACTGGGATGTGCCCGGCGTCGCGGCGGCATCGCTGATTGCCGAATACACGGGGCTGCTGCTGGGGTTGTACAGCGTGCGGCGCGTGCTGCGAGAGCTGCCGCGTGAGAACGAAAGCGGCCGGCAAACGCGCTTGCTCGACCCTGTGCAGTTAAAGCGCATGGTGACGATCAACGGCGACATTGTGCTGCGCACCGTGTGCGTGGTGTCGGTGCTGGGGTTTTTTATGGCGAAAAGCGCGGAGCTGGGCGACGTGCAACTCGCCGCGAACCAGATCTTGCATCACTTCCTGATTTTTACCTCGTATGCGCTCGACGGCGTGGCACATGCCGCCGAAACCATCCTCGGCGAATCCGTGGGGCGCCGCGACCGCGCGGCGTTTCTGCATGACCGGCGCGTGGTGTTTGTGTGGGCGGGCGGCATGGCGCTGATCAACGTCGCGATCTACGCCGTGGCCGGACACGGCATGATCGCGCTGATGACCGGCATCCCCGAAGTGCGCGCGGCGGCGGCCAGCCACCTGTGGTGGCCGTTGCTGATGCCGTTGGTGTCAGTGTGGGCGTATACCTACGACGGCGTGTATCTCGCCGCCACGCGCACACGCATCATGCGCAACAGCGTGATGGCGGCGTTCGTGCTATTTTTGGCGCTGCTGTATACGTTGATGCCGCTCTACGGCAACGCCGGGTTGTGGATTGCGGTGATGGGGTTTCTGGCGGGGCGCGGCGTTTTGCTGCATGTGTTTTTTCCGCGGGTGTTGCGCACGATCTGAATTCGGGAGCAAAGGATGAAATCTGAATGTATTGCAGCCGCGGCGATCGCATTGCTTATCGCGCCGCCGGCGTTCGCGCAAACACCAAATTTTCCCAACCGCCCCCTACGCGCGGTGGTCAGCATCGCGCCCGGCGGCGGCATGGATACCATTTCGCGCGCGATGGCGCAAAAGCTCGGTGAGAACCTCGGGCAAACCGTGGTGGTGGATAACCGCCCCGGCGCGGGCGGCAACATCGCGATGGAAATCGCGGCGACCTCCGCGCCCGACGGCCACAATCTGCTGATCATCAGCGCCACCGCAGTGATTTTCCCGGTGCTCTACAAGGCGCGCTTTGACGTGCTGCGCGATTTTGCGCCGGTGTCGCAGATCAGCGCGCAGGGTTATGTGGCCGTGGTGCATCCTTCGGTGCCCGCGCGCAACATTATGGAACTGGTACAGCATCTGAAAGCGCATCCCGGCAAATTGAATTACGCCTCGTCCGGCATCGGCAGCCCGATCCACCTCACCGGCGAACTCTTTACCGCGGTGACCGGCACGCGCATGACGCATGTGCCGTACAAGGGGCTGGGCCCTGCGTACTCCGACTTAATCGCTGGCAACATTGAAACATCGTTCCCCGCCATCGTCTCAGCGCAGCCGCACTTTCGTGCGGGCAAGTTGCGCGCGCTGGCGGTCACGCTGCCCAAGCGCTCGCCGGTGGCGCCGGAGCTGCCGACCATCACCGAAGCCGGCGTGCCGGGCGTGGTGGTGGTCAACTGGTACGGCCTGCTTGCACCGCTGAACACCCCGCGGCCCATCGTCGAACGGTTGTCGCGGGGTGTCGCCGCCGCGATGAGTCAGCCGGATGTCGTCAAGCGCCTGCTCGCCGATGGATCGGACGCGGCCACCAGCACGCCGGAACAATTTCGCGCGCACATCGCCGAAGAACGTGACAAGTGGACCAAGGTGATACGCAACGCCAACATCCGCGTGCAGTAGCCAGAGTAACGCTAGAGCGCATGGCAGAACCACTCAAGAATCACTACGGCCCCGATATACCGCGCCGCATCGCCGCGATGATCCGCGCGATGCATCCGTCGTTCGATGCGCGGTTGTTCGTGAAACACGCACTCGACGGTTATGAAGCGCTGGAACTGATGCAGCGTGGTACCAAAATCGCCGACGCGCTGCACGCGCATCTGCCCGATGATTTTCCGTCGGCGGTGGATATATTGCTGGCGTCGATGGATCAACTCACGACTTCAAAGGGTGCGGACAAAAACCCCATCACCGCGTTTTTGTTTCTGCCGCACACCGTGTTTGTCGCCAAACACGGGCTGGCGCATTTTGACGTGGCCATGCGCGCGCAGCACGCGCTCACGCAACGCTTCAGTGCGGAATTCAGTATCCGGCCATTTCTTCAACATAAACAAAAGGATACGTTAAAAACGCTAAGGGCGTGGGCCACCGATCCCAGCCACCACGTGCGCCGCCTGGTGTCAGAAGGCACACGCCCGCGCCTGCCGTGGGCGTCGCGTTTGCGCGCGTTTCAGCAAGACCCTCGTACGGTGTTGGCACTGCTGGAATTGCTCAAAGACGATCCGTCGCTGTATGTGCGCTGCTCGGTCGCGAACAACCTCAACGACATCGGCAAGGATCATCCCGAATTGTTGTTTGAGACCGCGGCGCGCTGGATGAAAGGCGCGAGCGAAAACAGGCAATGGATTATTCGTCACGCCCTGCGCTCGGCGGTCAAACGCGGCGAGCAGGGCGCGTTGCGCGTGCTGGGGTTTGGTGTTGCCGCGAAGGTGACCATCAAAAACGCCAAGGTATCGCCCGCGCGCGTCAGCAAAGGCGCGACCGTTCAGATGTCGTTCGATTTGGCTAACCCCACGCCGCGCGCGCAGCGGCTAGTGGTTGATCTCTGTGTGCATTACATCAAGGCCAACGGCAGCGCGCGGCCCAAGGTGTTCAAGCTGCGTGAATTAGAGTTGGGGGCCAGGGCCGTGGCGTCATTCAGCAAGCGGTTGTCGCTGAAGGATTTGACGACGCGCAAACATTACCCCGGCGTGCATCGGGTGGAGGTGGCGGTAAATGGGCGGGCGATGCCGGTGGGGAAGTTTGAGTTGATGGAACGATAGGTTGCTGGCTGATGCTGGGCGCTTGCGGGCATGGCGGGATTGCGGCAGCATGCCTTACCACTTACATTCGGACGGCGACAAAGCGCACACCCATGGAAACTACCAAACTATCACGCAAAGGCCAGATCAGTTTGCCGGTGTCGATTCGTCGCGCGAATCAATGGCGGGCCGGGGTTGAGTTCGCTGTCGAGAACACGGCGGATGGTGTGCTGCTGCGGCCACTCAAACCGGTGGCGAGCACAACGCTGGATGAAGTGATCGGTTGCGCCGGCTATGTGGGTAAGGCGCATAGTGTCGATGCAATGGATGCGGCAATTACCGCGGATGTGAAGGCGCGCGGCGCTCGCGGGTGACACCAACGTCTTGGTGCGGCTGTTCACCGGCGACGACGCCGAGCAAGCCAAGTGCGTTGCCGCGCTTTTCAAGAAAGAAGCTATTTACATCCCCAAGACCGTACTGCTGGAAACGGAATGGGTGTTGCGCCGCCTGTACAAACTTGATCGCAAGGTCGTGATCGGCGCGTTTCGCAAGGTGTCGGGGCTGGACAATGTGGAGATCGAGCATCCGCTGGCGGTGGCGCAGGCCCTGCAATGGTGCGATGGCGGCATGGACTTCGCCGACGCGCTGCATCTGGCGTCCAGCCACGCGAGCGAAAAATTCGCTACGTTTGATGCGCAACTCAAGAAATCCGCGCCCAAGGAAGTCCGTCAGTCGATTGCGCTGCTGTAGATCGGAGCCGCTGCGTCCGTCAACAAGCTCTGGACAGGCGTGCCAACCTACGATTTTTGTGCACAGTCCAGCAACTTGCCCGTTACGAACTCCAACACCTTACGTGGCAAGGCCTCGGAAACCTGATGAAACCGACGCGAAATGGCCACGATGTCAAAGTTGTCATCGGCGACCAGCACGGCAGTCCGCTTGTAGGGCAGCACAAGGCCTTCGCCATCGTCAACTTGGTCATGAGAAAAGCCGTACTTGGGTAACCACGTCAACGCCTTCTCGGATTTCCGCTTGTCGTAACAAAACTGACATCCGAAAATGGAACCATCTTCGGGGACGGTCGCCAGAGACATGTTGGATGCCCGCAGAATCGGTAAGCATGTTCTGGAATCAAGCCGCCTTGGCAAACGCATCCATCACCCGTTTCTCATGCGCAATCAGCTTCTGCACGCTCGCACGCTGCTGCATACGCTCCCAATGCGCCATGCAATTCTTAAACTGCGACAAATCGAGCTTGAATGAAATGCCGCGCCGAAAGCACCAGAAGAAATACGCGTCGCAGGCGGTGAAGTGGTCGAAGAACCACTCGCGCCCGGCGAGCAGGTTGTCCATCACGGCGAAGTCCTCGAACAGTAGTTTGTTACCGACCTTTTTTACGTTTTCCGCCGAGTTCGGCAGGTCGCAGTAGTTTTCTGGACGCGCGTTGGGCGTCAGGTGCGGGTGGATGCCGGAGCCGCAGAACGACATCAACGAGATGGCTTTGATTTCCGTCAGCGAATCCTGCGGTAAGAGTTTTGCCGCCGGGAAGTTACGCGCGATCCATACCTGGATGGCGAGGTTTTCGGTGAGCGGCTCGCCGTCGATGATAAGCACCGGCACTTTGTGCTTGGGGTTTAATTTGAGGAATTCGGGCTTCTTCAAATCGCCGGAGCGCGAGTTGAGGTTGAGCACTTCAAAGTCGGCGCCGGCTTCAGTCAATGTAATGAACGGCACGGTGGCGCAGGTTTGCGGGGCGTAGCAGAGTTGGAGTTTCATGGTGAAGTCATCCGGAAATAGGTTGCGTTATTAACCACCCCGTCGTTCCCGCGAAGGCGGGAACCCATAACACACGTGCCACTTGTGACGGCGTATGGGTTCCCGCCTGCGCGGGAACGACGCGGAGGCTCTTGCGCATGTTATGCCAAGCTCGCGAGTTCGCGCTATAGTTGCCGCATGAAAACCCTGTCTCTCTTTTTGGCCTTAGTCATGCCGCTCAACGCCGCACTGGCCGCCGAGACCTACCCGTCGCGGCCCATCCGCCTCATCATCCCCAGCGGCGCAGGTGGCGTCACCGACATCCTCGCGCGCAACATCGCACCCAAACTGGGTGATGCACTCGGCCAGCAGGTGGTGATCGACAATCGGCCGGGCGCGAGCGGTATCGTGGGCTCGCAGATCGTCGCCAAGTCCGCGCCCGATGGTTACACATTGCTGATGGCGTTTCCATCACACGTGACCAATCCCAGTTTGTTCGCCGACATCCCGTACGACACCGCGCGCGATTTCGCGCCGATCACACTGGTAAGCGCGGTGGCGCCGGTGTTGATTGTGGGCATGCAGTTGCCCGCGCGCAATATGACGGAGTTTCTTGCGCACGCCAAAACCAAACCCGGCGGCTTGAATCATGGCGCGGTGGGGTTGGGCAGCATGGGTGCGCTGGCGGCGGATTTGCTCGGTGAGATGGCGGGGTTCAAATTTACGCAAGTGCTGTTCAAAGGCTCGCCGCAGGGCATGACCGCAGTGGTGTCGGGCGAAATCGATTATTACCTGCTGGGCTCGGTTGGCTCGGCGGTGCCGCAGGTGAAAGCCGGGCGGCTGCGCGCGCTGGGCGTGGGGTCGAAGCAACGTGCCGCGCCGCTGCCCGATGTGCCGCCGATCGCGGACACGCTGCCCGGTTACGAAGCGCGCGGATGGAACGGAATCCTCGCGCCGGCGGGCACGCCGCGCGCGTTGATCGAGCGGCTGAATCGCGAGCTGGTGAAAATCATACGCTCGCCGGATCTACAGCCGGCGTTGGTGGGCGAGGGTGCAACCGCCATCGGCAACACGCCGGCGGAATTTGATGCCGTGATCCGCGCGGATATCGCGAAGTGGGCAAAGATCATCAAGGCACGCAAGTAAGCAAGAAAGTATCAAAGAAAAATCGTTTAAAAACAAATACTTATAATATGCCCTTCCTCGACATTGCCGACTGCAAACTCTACTACGACATCGACGACTACACCGACCCCTGGACCACGCCGGAATCCGTGCTGCTGATTCACGGCTTCACCGAAAGCACGCCTGCGTGGCGCGCGTGGGTGCCGCATCTGTCGCGACACTATCGCGTGATTCGTTTCGATCAGCAGGGCTTCGGGCAATCGAGCGCGGTGCCGGATGTGAATGCGTTCAGCACGCAAAATTTTGTCGAGCACGCAGCGAAACTCATCACCGCATTCGGCGGCGGGCGCGCACACGTGATGGGTGCTAAAAGCGGCGGGCTGGTGGCGATAGAACTCGCACGCTTAAAACCCGCGTTGGTGAAAACGCTCACGCTTGCGTCCGTGCCGCTCGATCCGCCCAAGCCGGGCGGTTGGCTCGCGCACATGGAGGCGCACGGCGTCAAAAGCTGGGCGCGCGAGACCATGCCGCCGCGCCTCGGCACGCGCATGCCGCCGGAAGGTTTCGAGTGGTGGGTCAATCTCATGGGCGCCACACGCATCGAAACCGCGCGTGCTTACATGCGTTGGGTGAGCACGATTGATGTCGGCGCGACGCTGCACGAAGTGAAATGCCCAGCGCTGGTTTTGACCACTGAATCGCCGCGCCGGTCATACAGCCGCTCCGACATCGACGTGTATCGCGAGAAACTGCCGCAGGCGGAAATCGTCTCGTTGCCGGTGGATGGGTACCACGTGGGGGCGACCGATCCGGATGCGTGTGTGCGGATTGCGTTGGGGTTTTTGGCGCGGCATTGAGGTTGCACCGGGTTAGCTGCTGCGACAGTATTACTGCTCCAGCTTGATGCCCGCCGATTTAATCACCTTCGCCCATTTGCCGATTTCCGCCTGAAAGTAAACGCTAAACTCGATGGGCGAAGATCCGCCCGGTTCGGCGCCCTGGCTTACCAACGCCTGATTGACGTCAGGTGACTTTAACGCGGCGCGGGTCTCTTTTAGCAGTCGATCGATCACCGGTTGCGGCGTCTTCGCGGGA
>CAMDDY010000080.1 GCA_945893125.1 Bordetella parapertussis | reverse complement strand
GCGCAAACTGCCGCAAACCGCGCAAACCCCGGTGATTTTCGTTACCGCGCGCGTGCAACCCTCCGAAGTGGAAACTTATCTGGCGCTGGGCGCCATCGCGGTCATTCCGAAGCCCTTCGACCCCACCACGTTGGCAAGCCGCATCAAGGCGGTGTGGCGCGAGCACGGCGGATCCGCTTGATCAGACAAACGTGACTTCCACGCGCTGCATGTAATCCGCGTATTCCGCCAGCAAGGCTTCAATAACAACCACATCACCCGCCTTCGCCGCTGTTTCAATCGCGCCGCCTATCCGGGTCAGATCCGGGAATCCGTAACCGCCGCCGCTGCCCTTCAGGCTGTGCCCGCCGATACGCAGGGCTTCAAAATCGCCTGCCGCCAACTGCGCGCGAAATATGCCGATTTCCTTGTGCCGACGATCAAGGTAGCGTGGAATCAGCGTCTCGATATCCTTGCTGACTTCGGCTATGATTTTATCTGCCATGTTGGATGTCCGTTACGATTGCCACGAATCGGCAAAAAAGCATTGATAGGCTATTTCCCGAATTTCACCAAATATTCCTGCAACTGCCTGGCGCTGGCAAAACGCGCCGAGGGATCTTTTGCCAGCAGAATATCAATCAGCGGCTGATAACGTTCCAGCCCCGCCGGCAGTTTGGGAATCGGGTCGCTGATATGTTTGTTTACCAGCGCAATCGGTGTGGTCGCGACATAGGGACGTTTCTTTGCCAGCATTTCAAACAGCATGATCCCCGTGCTATACAAATCCGAACGCCCGTCGAGCGCCTCACCCTTGGCCTGCTCCGGGCTGAGATAGTACGGCGTACCGAGTATGTGTCCCGTCTGCGTCAGACTGTTCACATCCGAGATCATCTTGGCGATGCCAAAATCGACGATCGCGAGGCTGTCATCGGCGCGAAACATGATGTTTTCGGGTTTGAGATCGCGATGCACGATGCCGTGTTCGTGGATCGCCTGCAGCGCCGACGCCACCTGCGCCAGCAAATCCATCGCGACTTCCGCGGTCACGACACCGCTTTTGATGCGCCCGCGCAAATCGCCGTTGGCGAAGTACTCCATGGCGATATAGACATGCCGATCGGTAAAGCCCTGATCGTAAATTTTGACGATATGACGGCTCTCGATCTTGGAAATCATGCCGTATTCCTGAATGAAACGCATCAGGAACTCATTGTCTTCGCACAGCTTTGAATCGAGGATTTTCATCACCACCTGCTGATTGTCCTCGATGCGGGTCACCAGGTACACCGTGGACATGCCGCCCGAACCGATCTTGCGGATCACGTTATAACCGTTGATTTCGATCACCTGCGCGTTCGGCGAATTTCCCGTCGAAACCCTGGCAACCTCGGGCAGCCGATTCAGATCGGAATACGCCGCCGTGCGCGCCATGCGCTGCGTGATTTCCGCCGCCTTGCGTTGGTCCAGCGCGGCGCGCAGCGCCTCGACAAGCCGCGCTTTCGACAAATCGTGTTTGCGCAAATAATCAAAAGCGCCATTCTTCAGCGCCTGCACCGCGATCTGCTCGTTGCCCGCGCCGGTCAAAAATATCACCGGCGGACAATCCGGGCGGCGCCTGAATCGTTTCAGCCAATCCAGGCCGTCCGCCTTGCCCATCACATAGTCGAGCAGCATGACATCAAATTTCGCGAGGTCGAAATTGTCGTCTATGTCACCCTGCGTCACCGGATCCCATTCGGTGACCTCGGCATCCGGCCACTCAACCGCGATGTACTGGGCCACCAGCATGCGGAAATCCTCGGAATCATCGATCACCAGCGCATGCAGACTCATGCGACCCTCCGCACCGGCGCATGCACAGGTAAGCACATTTTATGCGCCGCAAGCGCCCCGCCCGCGGCCACGCGCGTAATCAACTCCATGCATATTTTCAACGGCATCTTAATTGGCGCTCTCTCATGACGTACGCGCTGGCCGGGCCGCACGCCGCCGTACTTCGCGAAATAACCACACCCGGCCTACCGCGTCGTCGCCCACCGTTACCGCAAGATAGTCCTGCTCGATAACACGACCGTCCGCTAATATAAACGATTCCCCTTTTACATCTTCTCCCGAATCGCGCATATCGGCAATGCGGCGTAAAAATCCTTCCGGGCCGATAAATACCTGCGACACCTGTTCCAGAATTTCGCTCACCTGCAAGCCCTCAAGCGAATAGGGCGCCTTGGCCACCGATAACAGTGCGCAAAACGCAGGATTGACCTGCTGAATATTGCCTTCCTGGTCTTCAAGCAGCACACTGGTATCAATTTGATCCACCAGCAACAACAGCCGCACGCCGTCCGCTTCCGCCTGGTCTGTAATGCGCCGGATTTCTCCCGCATCGCGTATGGCGCCGCACACGCCATTGGGTTCACCGCTGGACGTATACAGCGGCGCAACGCTGATTTCGACCCACAGCGGATCACTGTTCTTTCTTTCCAGCGCCCCCTGCTGCTCGAATCGCAATGCAGTTCCGTTGCATACGCCGACAAGCATGGCGCCAATCGCGCGCCGGTTAGCCGCGCTGAAAAAATCCGTCAATTGTTTCCCGACCGCCTCGCCGGCTGTAAATCCCGAGAACTGCGCCCACGCGGGACTCATATAAGTGCAGACACCGGTTTTGTCCACGCTGAACACCGGCACGCTCAGGCTGGCGAGCACGCGCTCGGAGGCGCTATCGGCGGCCAGCGCCGGGGGCAACGAGACGTTCGCCGCTTCCTTATCGTTCTGCTGACCTGACGCCTTTTGCCCGGCAAGCGACTTGGCAAATCGCGCCTTGAGTTCCAATTCAACGCGTGGCGCCAATTCCTTTGCCAGCGCGGTACGAATCTCGGCCTCCAAACCCGGCCGCAGCGCCGCGATCAACTTCGGACGCAGCTCTTCTTCAAGTTTCGGGCGCAGGCGCTTGCGCAATTCTTCTTCGATACGTGGTTGCAGCGCCACCACCAGTTTCTGGCGTATCTCGGCTTCCATCTTGAGCCGCGCCGCGCGCGCTTCGCGCGCACGCGCCTCTTGCTCATTGATTTGTGCTGCCGCCGCCGGCGCCGTAGCCGACGCCTTGGCCGCGGCGGCCTGCTGCTGTTCCGCGCGCACATGGCTGGTAAAATCGAGCGTTTGCAGCAATTGGCTTTCCGCCTCAGCCGACACGCTGTCTTGCGCCGCATCAGCCGATGCCCGCTCCACCATGCGCACGAGACCCGATTCGTGCAGTTCGCCCAATCCGGCAAGAAGTTCCGCTTCTGATAACCCGGCTGACTTGGAATGGGCACGCAAGTCAGCAACACTGTTAACACCATCAACCAGCTTCAACGCGGCCTTTAGCTTGGACGACAAGCCGCCGCCGCTGCGCGCCGCGTCGATACCTTTAAGTGTTTTTGACAGTACGTGTTCTGATTTAATGTTCATTGCGAGTAACGTTCCTGCCGCTCATTGCCACTGCTCATGTCTCGTGTTGGTTTGCGCTGCCATGGCCCCAAATCCATCGGTCAAGCGGATCCACGGCGCACCTGCTTAGTGTAGCGCATGGCGCGGATTTTTTATATTCCGGCGCATACTTATCGCGACGCGGCCACGGCGGTCTCCATCATGTTTACGCCGAACGCCTTGCGCAACACCGCGCAGATGCGCTCAAAACACACGCCGCGCCGCACCAACCGCATCGCGCCGAAATCAATGATGGTGCTGGACAAACCCTGCGTGTTGTGAAATCTGGACTCGCCGTAATCAACCACCAGGTCGCAGATGGCCAGGATCGCGCTATCCATGCTTTGCAGCGTGTAGCAGCTCCCCGTCATGGACACATTGGCGGATGTTCCAACCATGGGCTGCCGGGATTCCCAGCACAGGCGGGCAAGCTCGGTTCTTAGCGCACCGGCGTTGAGCAATAGATTCAGCGTGCCATCCAGCGTGCTTTGCCGCCGCACGAAATCATCCAGTCGCCGTACATACGCGTGATCCCGCCGGAACGGCGCCACCACCGACAGCGGCAGGTCGTGGCGCACCGTGACGGCGTGAACCATCGCGCGCCGGGTGTCATCAAGGTCGTGCAATGCCTCGTGCGCCGCGATTCCGCCGACGAGCCCCATGGGCTTGCTGAAATCGCGTCCCTTGGCCGCGTAGATGCGGCGCACGGCTTCCGGCGTGGCGGCAACCAGCGCATACGCCACATCCAGCGGAATCAGCGCCACGCCGCCGTTGCAAACCACGTCGAACACGCGTTGCGCGTCGCGCTGGATTTGCCCGGCGTCGGGCGTGACGTTCACGGACTCAGAACGCAAACCGGCTCATCCCGCCGTCCACCGGAATCACCGTGCCGGTGACATAACCCGCCAGCGGCGACGCCAGAAAAACCGCCAGATTGCCGATTTCATCCACGCCGCCGAATCGGCCCGCGGGAATTTCCGCTTGTGAAAACTCACGCCGCGCTTCATCGGTGGGGTAGCGCTTGTCGATTTGCTCGCTGCGGATGCGCCCCGGCTGCAACGAGTTTATGGTGATGCCATGCGGCGCCACCTCGCGCGACAATCCCTTCGCCCACACATGCAGCGCGGCCTTGGCGCTGAACGCGGCATTCAGCATCTTCGGCTCCGAAGTGCCGGTGAGATTCACAATACGTCCGAAGTTATTTTTCTTCATCGACGGCACGATGGCGTGCGTCAGCTCGCGGATGCGCCAGAAATTCAGCGTCATGCCTTCGTGCCATTGTTCCTTGGTGGCATCGAACGTGATGGGGCGGCTGCCGCCGGCGGCGTTGATTAAAATATCCACGCGTCCCAGCGCTTCGAGCGCGCGCGCCGCCACCGCTTCGGACGCATTCTCCGGATAAAAATCCGCTTCGATCAGCACCGGCGGCAAGCCGCCCGCGCCGGTGATTTCCGCGGCGAGCGCTTCCAGCAAGGGTTTGCGCCGTGCGGCCACGGCGACTTGGGCGCCTTCGCGCGCGAGTCCGCGCGCAATCTCCCGCCCTATACCTTGACTCGCGCCGGTTACCAGTGCGCATCGTCCCTGCAACTGCAAATCCATGGATGAATCTCCGTTACGTGAAATCAGCTACATTATCGGCGATCATCGCAAGCCACGCGCCCGCAATAAATACCGTATGGGTTAAATTAAAATACTTTAAAAACATATAGTTACAATAAATACACCATGAACCATGCACACGCCGGCATCATCACGCGCCGCTGGACCGAGCAGCGTTGGCTGCTCGATAACATCATCCGTTCCGTCGGCATCGATTGGGATCAGCCACGCACCCTTTCCTATAACACGCCGTGCGGGCCGGAAGCCAACGCGGATTTCGCGGGTATCCGCGAGCGGGTGAAAAAATACGCCGATATTTCTCCCGCGTTTGAAGCCGCCGCCCGTCGCCGCGAAGCCAAGGCACGCGCCGCCGAAGACGCGGGTGAGCATGTGACCGCGCGCAACAACTATTTCTACGCGGCGATTCAGTACGCCGCATCGCAGTGGCCGCACGATGAAAACAGCGACAAAAATCTCGCGCTCAATGCATCGAAGCGCGAGTGTTATTCACGTTACGCGAAACACGCAGACCATCACGTCGAAGCGGCGTGGGTGCCGTTTCACGGCAAGTTCCTGCCCGGCTGGCTGCATCTGCCGCCCGGATACCATCAGTCAAGCGGCGGCAAGTTGCCTGCCGTGTGGTCGATCCCCGGCATGGATGGTTTCAAGGAAGCCAATGTCGCGCTCTACGGCGACCGCTGGCTGGCGCGCGGCATTGCGGTATTGGCGCTCGAAGGTCCCGGCCAATACGAAAGTGCCGTCAACGGCATCCACGTCAGCGTACCGAATTGGGCAGCAGCCGCAACGGCCGTGATGAACTGGATGGCGGCACGCCCCGAACTCGATCCGGGGCGCATCGCGGTAACCGGCAACAGTTTCGGCTCCTTCTTCGGCACCCTGGCCGCCGCGCATGAACCGCGCTTTCGCGCGTGCGCGGTCAGCGCGACCTGCCTCGAACCGGGCTGCCACACAATCTTTGAAGAAGCCTCGCCCACCTTCAAGCGCCGCTTCATGTACATGTCGGGCTACACCGATGAAGACAAATTCAACGCATTCTGCAAGACGCTGACGTGGGAAGGCCACGCCGAGAAAATTCGCGTGCCGTATCTGTGCGTCGCGGGCGAAGCCGACGAACTGAGCCCGCTGGAACATGCCGAACGCCTGCTGCAAACGCTGCAATGCCCGAAACAACTGGCGGTGTATCAGGATTCGCGCCACTCGGTGGGCAACGTGCTCTCGGCCAACCATGGCCCACATCCGCAAACGCTGGTGGCGGACTGGATGCACGCCCGACTCAACGGAAAACCATTCGTGTCGGAACGCTGGTACGTTGAAGCCAGCGGACGCGTCGTCAAAACCCCTTACGAAAGGTAGACATCATGATTAAGCCCTTCATCCAAGCGAAAATGTCCGTGCGCGATCACGTCAGCCCCGATGAATGGGAAGCGCGCGTCAACCTCGCCGCCTGCTACCGGCTGATTGACCACTACGGCATGAGCGACCACATTTCCAATCACATCACCGCGCGCGTGCCCGGCACGCAAAACGAATTTCTGATCAACCCCTACGGCGTCTTCTACGATCAGATGACGGCCTCATGCATGATCCGCATCGATATCGACGGCAATATTCTGTTCAATCCGTCCGAAGGTTACGAGGTCAATCGTTCGGGCTATATCATTCACGGCGCAATTCACAAAGCGCGGCATGACGTCGATTGCATTATCCACACCCACACGTTGACCGGCATGACCGTCGCCTCGATGCAATGCGGCCTGCTGCCCATCGCGCAGATGTCGATGCGCTGGGTCAAGGGCGTGTCGTATCACGACTACGAAAGCATCGTGGCCATGGACGAGCGCGAACGCATGGTGCGCGATCTGGGCACGAACAATGTGATGATCCTGCGTAATCACGGCCTGCTCACGTGCGGCGCGAACATCCCGCAGTGTTTCAACAACATGTTCTGGCTCAAACGCGCCTGCGATCTGCAAGTGATGTTTTTATCGTGTAACCAACAAGTGACAAGGCTATCCGACGAGGTGATCGAAAAAACCTGGGGCGCCTATCAGCCCGGCGGCAGCCGCCACAAGCAGCAAAAACATGGCCTGCTGGAATGGCCGGCGCTGCTGCACCGGCTCGATGCGATGGATGCGTCGTTTCGCGAGTAATTAGAGAACGATCAAGCCCACGGTCAGCGCCGCAAATAAGCCGGCGAGCACGTCCATCGTCCAGTGCGCGCGCAGCGCGATGACCGCGACCACCTGCAACACGGCAACCATGGCGCCCAGGATTGTCAGCGCCGGTATATTCAACGCCGAGAGTTGCATCGCGCCGTACACCGCCAGCGCCGTGTGCCCGGAAAAAAAGAAATCCGTGCCCACGCCATAGGTCACAAACAGCGACGGCACGCCCGGATCGCGCCAGATGATGCCCTGCGGCGCCGGCAACGCCACCGATGCCTGGCTCAATTGCCGCAGCGCGAACAAGCCGAATAATCCCCAAAACGGCATGAACGACGGCCCCAGCACGGCGTAAAACAATACAAACAGCGTCACCGCATCCACGCAGAACGAACTGGCGACGAGTATCGTGTTGGCGGGCTTGGGGTGTTGATTGAGCCACGCATTCCAGCGCGCCGTGATCACGTGCAGGTGATCGTAAATCGCGCCGCCAGCTATCGTGCGCGCGCCTATCATCTTCTGCGTAAGAAACCACAGGAACAGACTGCCCCCAATCAGCAGCACGCGCAGCGCGATGGTTTGATAATCAGGAATGGCAAACACGATTCACAGCCGATGCATCAGGTTACATCGGCCGCATCTCGCGCGGGCCTGGATCGATCCAGCTCGATACGCTGCGCCGGAATGCCCGCCCAGGTTTCCCCTGCGGGAATTTTGGTATTGGGCAGCACAAACGAACTGGCCAGCACCTTGGCTTTTTCGCCCACCTCGACCCCGCCCATCACCACCGCGCGAAGCCCGATGGTGGCACCCCGGCGAATGATGACCGGCGCGATCACCAGATAACCGCCCTGCGCGTAATGCGCGAGCACGCTGGCCGAGCCGCCGATGGTCACGTTGTCTTCCATGGTGATCAGGGAAGGATCCGCAATCGCGGTGGAATTGATGGCGACGTTGTTGCCGATTTTCATGCCCATCAAACGGTAATATAGCGTCGCAAACGCTGACGGCGTGACAAATTCCAGAAACGAGTAGCGCACCACCAGCGTCATCGTGCAATGCACATACCAGCGCATCGCCGCCAACGACACAGCGGAACCGCGATACGGCTTCAAGCGGCCGCCGAGCAGAAAATTTATCGCTGGCGCGATCAACAGCAACGACAAACCGTAGGCAAAGTAGCTCGCCGCCGTCACCACGCCCAGCAACGGATAATGCAACCACGATGTCACACCCGCGATCCGCGCGCTCAGAAACTCAAACACAAAAATCGCGACGCCCAGCGCGCTACCGGCAGCGAGTATGGCCAATGCCATGAACGGAAGCGGGCCAATGGCCGTGAGGAGTCGTTGCATGCTTTATGGAGGCGTTATGATATCAAGAGGATGCGCCATGTTACGGCGAAACCGGCGCATTGGGAATGCCGGGCAAGGCATGCAACGCGCCTGCCATTACTCGTCACGCCATCCGCGTGACAAAGAAAAAGGGCTCCACTGGAGCCCTTTTAAAATGTGGCGGAGAGAGAGGGATTCGAACCCTCGATAGAACTTTTGGTCCCATACTCCCTTAGCAGGGGAGCGCCTTCGACCACTCGGCCATCTCTCCGGTGTTTCGCTACCGTGGTACTTTGGTGATACCACTTAATCGTGCTTCGTTACGGGTGGTCGAAGGCGCTATGGCTTCGCCAGCGCCGGATTTTACGACGGCCTCAGTTACCAAACGTCGCGTGACCACCCTCCTATTGCTGCAAGGTCTGACTTTCGCAAGGTGCGATGATACCGCAACTGCGGCTTCGCCGTCTTAACTTGCCTGATCCAGATTAAATGCCTTGTGCAGCACCCGCACCGCCAGTTCGGTGTATTTCTCGTCGATCACCACGGATATTTTGATCTCCGAGGTGGAAATCATCTCGATATTAATGCCTTCTTCGGCCAGGGTGCGGAACGCGGTGCTGGCGATGCCGGCGTGCGAGCGCATGCCCACGCCGACGACCGATACCTTGGCGATTTTGTCGCCGCTGACGATGCCGCGCGCCTGGATATGCTTCATCACCGGCTCCAGCGTTTTCAGGGTCTTTTGATAATCGTTGCGATGCACCGTGAACGAAAAATCGGTGAGGCCGTCGTGCCCCACGTTTTGCACGATCATATCGACATCGACGTTGGCGTCGCCCACCGGCCCCAGAATTTGATACGCAATGCCGGGCCGGTCGGGCACGCCCAGTATGGTGATCTTGGCTTCGTCGCGATTAAACGCGATGCCGGAAATAATCGCCTGTTCCATTTTCTCGTCTTCCTCAAACGTAATCAGCGTGCCTTCGTCATCGTCGTTATCGTCAAAGCTCGACAGCACACGCAACCGCACTTTGTATTTGCCGGCAAACTCCACCGAGCGAATTTGCAGCACCTTGGAGCCGAGGCGCGCCATTTCGAGCATTTCCTCGAAGGTGATGGTTTTGAGGCGCCGCGCTTCGGGCACGATGCGCGGATCCGTGGTGTAGACGCCATCGACATCGGTATAAATCTGGCACTCAGCGGCGTTCAACGCCGCCGCCAACGCCACGCCAGTGGTATCCGAACCGCCACGCCCCAGCGTGGTGATGTTGCCCTGTTCATCCACACCCTGAAAACCGGCCACCACCACCACGCAGCCGTCATTCAGATCGGCGCGCATACGCGCTTCGTCGATCTTCAGTATGCGCGCCTTGGTATGCGCGCTATCGGTCACTATTTTGACCTGCGCGCCGGTATAACTGCGCGCTTTCACCCCCGCCTCTTTCAGCGCCATCGCCAGCAGGCCAATGGTGACCTGCTCACCCGTGGAAACCATCACATCCAGCTCGCGCGGATCGGGCTGCGCCTGAATTTCCCTGGCCAGGCCGATCAGGCGGTTGGTTTCGCCCGACATGGCAGAGACCACCACCACGAGTTGATGCCCGCGCGCCTGCCAACGCGCCACGCGTTTGGCCACGTTTTTGATGCGTTCGGGGCTGCCTACCGAGGTGCCGCCGTATTTTTGGACAATCAAAGCCATGCTAAATCCATCATTTGATTAAGATCAACGCGCGAAGTCGGAAAAGCTTTAAATTGTAATTGATTTCATTGAAAATATCGATACGCTGGGCACTGGCAAATGCATACGCCAGACCGGCGTGTTGCGGAAGCCAGCGAACCTGGCTGGAATCTCGGTGTCATAGTAAAGCGCAGCACCCACAACATAAAATTCTAGGAGATCCATGAAATGAAACCGTTTTCCCCCATCCCTGATCCACGCGGCCTGCGCAAGCGCTTGCAGATGAATCAATCCGAGTTCTGGTCGCGTATCGGCGTCACGCAAAGCGGCGGTTCGCGCTATGAAAGCGGACGGTCACTGCCGAAGTCCGTACGTGAACTGCTGCGGCTGGTTTACCTGCGCAACGTACCTTTGGAGATCGCAAACGGCGCCGATCTGCGCATCGCGGAACGGCTGAAAAAACAAAACCCGGCCTTGTATGCCGAGTTACGTAAAAGCGTCGGAAAACGCTAGCCACGCTCGTCATTCCGGCTCGCGGGAATCGCCATACAAAAGAAATTTCCATGTAAAAGTAACGTAAGTGTTTGTTTTTAATGATTTTTGGCGGAGAGTGTGAGATTCGAACTCACGAGGATCTTGCGACCCTGCCGGTTTTCAAGACCGGTGCATTCAACCGCTCTGCCAACTCTCCGTACGGCGCACCACCCCGTTGGGGTAACAGGCGGGTGGCATGGCGACTGTCCGCAGCCCCGTCACAAGGGTGCGGATAATACCATGCATTATCAAATGCTTGCGTTAGACTGCCATTTTCAACTACAGATTAAACGCATTGCAACTTCGGATGGAATTCGGTAGTCTAATCTCAGCAAGATTGATTGAGTTGCACCGGGCAATGCGTTAACACGGTCACCGACACTGCGATCTTGAACACACAATAAAAGAGGAACACCATGCAACCAGAAATGCAAAATCAGCAACCCGTATTTACCGGGAACACAGACGTAGCCGTCCAGCAAAACAAGGTGTTGCGTAACACCTACATGCTGCTGGCCGTTTCGTTGATCCCCACCATCGTCGGCGCGGCGCTGGGCACCAGCGTATTCAATATCGCGGGCTTGATGCGCGGCGTGGGCCCGATCATTGCCTCTATCGCGGTGATTGCCATTTTTTACGGCTGGGTCTACATGATCGAGAAAAACAAAGATACCAGCCTCGGCCTCTATCTGCTGCTGGGCTTTACCTTCTTCATGGGCCTTTTGCTCGGACCGCTGCTGCAAAAAACCATGGGCCTGCGTAACGGCGGAGAACTGGTGATGGTCGCGGCGGGCGGCACGGCGGGCGTATTTTTCATCCTGTCCGGCATTGCGTCGAACGTCAAACGCGATTTCAGCTTCCTGAATAAATTCATCATCGTCGGCGTGATCGTGGCGATGCTGGCCGTGGTGGCGAACATTTTCCTGCAAATGCCGGCGCTGAGCATGGCGCTGTGCGGCGTGTTCATTATTCTGTCATCGGCCATCATCCTGTGGCAGATCAACAGCATCGTGAAAGGCGGCGAAACCAATTACATCTCGGCAACGCTTACGCTGTATATCGCGGTCTACAACATCTTCACCAGCCTGCTGCAACTGCTGGGCATAGTCGGCGGCGACCGCGACTGATCGCGCGTTCTCGTTCAGCATGTCAAAAAAGGGCCGCGCAAGCGGCCCTTTTTTTCATGCCCTCGAATCACCAATCAAATACCGCGATCGATTCCACGTGCGCGGTGTGCGGAAACATATTCACCACGCCTGCGGCAGAGAGGGTATAGCCCTGCTCATGCACCAGCATGGATGCATCGCGCGCGAGCGTTGACGGATTACACGACACATAAACAATGCGTTTCGGCGGCGCCGCCACCAGGGCCTTGACGAGCTCGGCGGCGCCATCGCGCGGCGGGTCAATCAGCATGCGGTCAAATGCACCGTGTGTACATAGGGCCGCAAACCCATCGGCATTGATCTCGAACAGATTCATCACGCGATACTGCACGCTTTCCGACAAGCCGTTATACGCCGCATTTTCAGCGGCACGTTTCACCAGCGACGCACTGCCTTCGATACCGGTGACCTGCGCGCCGCTGCGCGCAATGGGCAATGAAAAGTTTCCGATGCCGCAAAACATGTCAGCCACCCGCTCGCCCGCCTGCGGCGCGAGCAGCATCAGCGCGCGATGCACCAGCACGCGATTAACCTCGTGATTGACTTGCGTAAATTCCGTCGGAAAAAATGGCATCTTGATGCCGAATTCCGGCAGCGTGTAATACAAATCCGCGGGTTGCGGCGGCCACAGCGGCTGCGCGGTTTCCGGTCCCTTGGATTGCAAATAGACATGCACGCCGTGCGACTCGGCAAACGCCTTGAGCAACGCCTTGTCTGCATCCGACGGCGGCTCGAGCACGCGAAACACCAGCACGTCAACCGCGTCGCCGCACGCCACTTCGATTTGCGGCATGCGCTCGCGTATGCTCAAGGCCCCCACCAGCTCGCGCAACGGCGGCAGCAGCTTTGAGATGTGCGCGGGCAGCACTTCGCAGCTTGTCATATCAGCGACAAAACTCGATTTCTTTTCGTGAAAACCGATCAATGAACCGCCCTTTTTGATGACGTAGCGCGCGGTCATGCGCGCGCGCCGCCGGTACCCCCACGCCGGCCCATGGATCGGCGACAGCATTTGCCCGACCGTCACTTTGCCGATATGCCGCAGGTTGTCTTCGAGCACACGCTGCTTGGCCGCCACCTGCGCCGGCGCATTGAGGTGTTGCAGGCTGCATCCGCCGCAGCGCCCGAAGTTCACGCACTGCGGCGTGACGCGTTGCGAGCTTTCGCGCAGGATGCGCTGCACGTTGGCATTTTCGTAGCTGGGTTTTTTGCGATAGACCGAGGCATTGACCGTCTCGCCGGTCAATGCGCCTTCGATGAAAATGGTTTTGCCGTCGCGGCGCGCGATGCCACGCCCCTCGTTATCGAGGGATTCAATGTAATAGCTTTCCATAAAATCCATTCGCCGCGGCGGAGTCTGAAATACGCCGCGGTCGCGTTGTTAATCAACTCTTCCAGCGTCCCAGAAATTCCTTCCAATGCGGCTCGGTGGATTTGCCGAGCGTTCTGCGTACCAAATCGCACTGCACGCGGTGCTGCTCCACCGTCAACATGCCGCGCATCAATTGAAAACGCAGGTAAACGAGGTAGGTGTTGACGACATCGGTCTGGCAATAGTTGCTGATATCCGCGAGCTTGCCTGCCTGAAACGCGTCCCACACGTGCGCGCCGGACATGCCGAGCTTGCCCGGCAAACCCATCAACTGCGCCAGACCATCCAACGGCGCGCTGGCGCGCGGCTGATACATCGCCAGCAGGTCCATCAAATCGAGATGGCGCGAGTGATAGCGGCTGATGTAGTTGTTCCACTTGAAATCGCGACTGTCCTTGTGGTCGCCCTCGCCCATGTCCCAGTAACGCGGCGCGCGCACGCCGTGCATGAGACCGCGATAGTGCAGCACCGGCAGATCAAAGCCGCCGCCATTC
>CAMDDY010000079.1 GCA_945893125.1 Bordetella parapertussis | reverse complement strand
GTCTTTGGTAGCGTGCCAACATCGCAACCCTTTGTGAAGTCCGGAAAGGTAAAGGTAATCGCGAGTCTGGCGAAAAAAAGACTCCCGTATCTACCCGATGTCCCGACGCTCAGTGAGCTGGGCGTTCCCATAGACTCGGCCGCGCCGTGGCAAGGGATACTCGGGCCGGCAAAAATGCCCCGGCAAATAGTCATGAGGCTCTACGGTGACGTGGCGAAAGTGCTGAAGCGGTCGGAGATCGCGGAACGTCTGGTGGCGACCGGCGCGGAGCCGTTAGGTAGTACGCCGGATGAATTTGCCGAGAAGATCAGACAGGATCTGCAGGAGTTCGCCAAGATCATCCCGTCTCTCGGCATGAAAGGCGGTTAGTGATGCACCTCTCATATGTGCTTGATTTTATTAATAATTTTGCACTTGTCGCACGGATATGAATGCCATGGCTAATCCGCTTAGTGTAAATTGCGCTCCCCCGCGAGAGTTGTATGGCGCCAAAGAACTGTCGCGTCTTATCAGGCCGCGCAGCATAGCGGTCATAGGCGCTTCGGCTACGCCCGGTTCATTCGGATACCGAACCTTGCAAAATACCGCATTCGGCTACACCGGTAAGGTGTATCCGATCAATCCTAAACACAGCGAGATTCTGGGCCGTGCGTGTTACCCAACGATCGAGAGTTTGCCGGAAGTGCCGGACTGCGTGGTGCTCTCGGTACCTGCGGCGCAAACGCTGCCGATTATTGAGCAGTGCGCATCGTACGGTGTGGGTGGCGCGGTCATTTATACCTCGGGCTTTCTCGAAACCGGTGAGACCGAGAAAATCGCCCAGCAGCACCGCCTTACCGCAATTGCCCGGCAAAGCGGGATGCGCATTTTGGGGCCGAACTGCATCGGCATTATGAACTTTGTCGACCGTGTGGGCCTTTCGTTTCAGCCTGGGTTGAACGAGCTGCCGATGATCACGGGCCCCATCGGACTCGTGGTTCAGAGTGGGGCGCTGGGTTTTATTCTCACGCAGGGCATGCAGCGCGGAATCGGTTTCAGCTACAACATCGCGCCCGGCAATTCCTGTGACGTTGATATCTGCGATCTGATCAATTTCATGGTTGAGGACGAAACGACGAACGCGATTGCCTGCGTGTTCGAAGGCCTATCGGACGGCTCGCGCTTTTTGGCAGCGGCGCACCACGCGCTTGAAGCTGGAAAGCCCCTCGTTGCCTACAAGTTGGGACGCAACGATCTTAGCCGCCGCACGGCACTGTCACACACCGGCACGCTGACCGGCTCCAACGCCGCTTATGACGCCGCGTTCGCACGTGCGGGTGTGGTGCGGGTCGACGACTTCGAGGCGGTGCTGGAAACAGTGGCATTTTTCACCAAGGCCGGAAAACCCATTGCGCCCGGTATTGGCGTCATGTCGGCCTCGGGCGGGGCGGCAGTCATGGCCGCCGACAAGGCCGACGAGCTCGGTGTTTCGCTGCCCCCTTTGGCGTCGCAGACTGCGGCAAAGCTGCGCGAGAAAATGCCTGATTTCGGCTCCAGTGCGAACCCGTGCGATATCACTGCGGCTTCGCTGCACGATATGACCATGTATGGGCATTGCATCGAGGCGTTCGCTGCGGATCCATCATTTGCCGCTGTGGTGGTGCCCATGATGAGTATCTATGCGCCCGCAACGGTTGAGCGGGCGGCCTAT
The DNA here is from genome assembly GCA_945893125.1 of Bordetella parapertussis. GTDB lineage: Bacteria > Pseudomonadota > Gammaproteobacteria > Burkholderiales > SG8-41 > UBA5216. The sequence continues at coordinate 12,166 of CAMDDY010000079.1, read as the reverse complement.
CTGTGCGGCGTGGCGGCCACGCTGCAAAAGCCGATATGCATTGTGTGGCTGAACGAGTGGTATCAAGGCCCGGGCAGCGAGGTCTACGAGCGTTCGCACGATCTGTCGCTGTTCCGCTCGATGCGGCGGTGCCTGGCCACGCTGAAGTCATGGCTCGACTATCACGCACGTCGCGATGCTCTGCTGGCACAGCGTGTGTCGCGCACGGCGGAAACAAGCTGCATCGCAAAAGCACGTACGTTGCTCAGCCAGCACGCGGCGGGTGAGACGCTGAGCGAAGGCGCATCCAAAGCCCTGCTCGCGTGTTACGGTATACCCGTCACGCGTGAGAAGTTGGCGCTCAGCGAAGCCGACGCCGTGCAGGCCGCAACGGCTATCGGCTACCCGGTGGTATTGAAGGCAGCGTCGGCGGCCATACCCCACAAAACCGAGGCCGGTGTCGTGCACTTGGCGCTTGCCGATGAGCGCGCAGTACGCGCGGCCTATCGTTCGATCAAGGAGTCCGTCGCGCGCTTGCCGGGGCCGCCGATACTTGCCGGTATCAGCGTGCAGGAGATGGTCTCGGGAGACGTCGAGGTGATGGCAGGCGTGCGTAATGACCCGCAGTTCGGGCCTTTGGTTGTCTGTGGTATGGGGGGCATCATGATCGAGGTGCTGCGCGACACGGCTCAGGCTCTGGCGCCGGTCAGCAAAGCCGAGGCGCTCGCCCTGTTGCAATCGCTCAAAGGATACAAACTGCTGGCGGGCTTTCGGGGCGGAAAACCAGTCGCGCTCGACGCACTGACGGATGCAATCGCGCGGCTTTCCGAACTGGCTGCGGATTGTCGCGAGCAGCTTGTTGAGCTTGATGTCAATCCCATTCTGGCGTGTGCGGATCGCGTGGTCGCGGTGGACGCGCTGGCAGTTATCGCACCATCACGGAGCAATCAATGAACACTGCGCTACGCAACAAGACTGCCATCGTCGGTGTTGGCGAGTCGGACATCGGCAAGGTGCCGCACATGACGGGGCTCGGGCTCAATGCGCAGGCCGCGCGGCGTGCGCTCGACGATGCCGGATTGAAAGTCAGCGATATCGATGGGCTGCTCACGGCTTATTCGTTCACCGAGCCGTATTTCATGCTCGGCACCGTGCTGTGCGAATACCTGGGGCTCAAACCGCGCTACTGCTCGGCATTGATCGCTGGCGGCGCATCGCCGGCGGTCATGCTCGGACATGCGGCGGCAGCCATAGCCATGGGCATGGCTAATACCGTGCTGGTATGCACCGGAGAAAATCGCGCGACCGGACTCACGCGCGACGCCGCCGTTTCGGCGCTGGCCGCAGCGGTCGGTCATCCGTATTTCGAGCTGCCATATGGCCCGTCGATACCCGGCTGCTACGCCATGATCGCGCAACGCTACATGCACGAATACGGCATCACGCGCGAGCAACTCGCGCAGGTGCCGGTGACGACGCGTCATCACGCGTCGCTGCATCCCAACTCGCATATGAAGCAGCCGATCACCATCGCCGACGTCATGGCCTCAAAGCAAATTGCCGATCCGCTGAATATACTCGACTGCTGCCTGATTTCCGATGCGGCGGGTGCTTTCATCGTGACATCCACCGAGCGCGCGCGCAACTGTAAAGGCAAGCCTGCCTATCTCCTGGGGGTAGGGGAGCGCCACACGCACGAGTTCATCGTATGCGCGGAAAGTCTGGTTCACTTTGGCGCCAGCGATTCAGGTCAGCAAGCCTATAACATGGCGGGTCTGGGTCCGACTGATATTGACGTTGCGCAGCTCTACGATTGCTTCTCGATCGTGCCGATCATCGAACTCGAAGAACTCGGGTTTTGCAAACCCGGTGAAGGTGGCGCCTTTTATGCGGAAGGGCATGCAAATATCGGCGGCAAGCTGCCGATCAACACACATGGCGGCATGCTTTCTCACGCGCACGCCGGCGCTACCGGTGGTCTGCTCGGCATCATCGAGGCCGTGAGCCAGCTTCGTGGCGGTTTGGGCGAGCGGCAGGTCCATGGGGCAGAAGTAGCGCTGGTGCATAACGAGGGCGGCGTGCTGTCGTCGCATTGCACGGTGATACTCGCCAATGATACGAACTGATTCCAACCATCAAGGAAAATAGACATGGCTAACAAAAGCCGGGGCATGTACTGGGAAGATTTCGAAGTCGGGCAAACGCTGGTGACGCCCAAGCGTACCATCACCTCAACAGACATCGTGAACTTCGCCTGTCTCTCGGGTGATTTCAATGAAGTGCATACGAATTTTGAGTACGCCAAGGCGACTCAGTTCGGTGAACCGATTGCGCACGGGCCGTTGGTCTACGCCATTATGGGCGGGCTGCAGTACGCCAGCGGTGTCAACGACGGCACGCTATTGGCGCTGCTGCAGATCGATAAGTGGCGCATGCTCGGCCCAGTGAAGCACGGCGACACGCTGCATATGGAGGCCACGGTGATTGAAAAGAAGGAGAGCAGCAAGCCGGATCGCGGTGTGGTGAAGTTTCGGCGGCGATTTATGAAGCAGGACGGTACCGCAGTGCAGGAAATGGAAGCGACCATCCTCTATCAGCGGCGGCAAGGCGCGAAAGCGTGAAAGGGTAAACATGGACAATGATTTTCAGGACATTCTTTATAACGTTACCGCCGGCGTCTGCACGATCACGATCAATCGACCGCAAAAGTTGAACTCGGTAACCGCCGAGACCCTACGCGAGCTTGAAGAAGCATTCGATGCCGCGGGCAATGATCCTGAAGTCGGTGTCGTGGTTTTTACCGGTGCCGGCGACAAGGCGTTTTGCGCGGGTGCGGATGTGTCGTGGCAGAAGGAAGGCAAGATGGGGCGCGGCGGGCCGGCACTATTCAGTCCGCCCTATCTGATGATTTCACGTTGTCCCAAACCCATCATCGCGCGCGTGAACGGTTACGCGATCGGCGGCGGGCATCATTTTGCCTACTTCTGCGATTTTACAATTGCGGCGGAGCACGCGGTATTCGGCCAGAGCGAACCTCGCGTTGCTTATCCTGCCAGCGGCGCGACAGTCAACTACCTTGCGCGCATCGTGGGCCACAAGCGCGCAAGAGAGATATGGATGCTCGGCCGCCGCTATAGCGCGCAGAAAATGTATGACTGGGGCCTCGTCAATGCAGTGGTGCCGCTGGCGGAGCTGGACAAGGAAGTGGCGAAATGGTGCGATGAACTATTGGCTGTCTCACCGACTTGTCTCAAGGTCTACAAGGCGTCCTTCATCGAGGAATTCGAAGACCTGATGGGGCAGGGCGACCTACTGCGGCGCTGGTTGGTGCCGCCGGATTTTCGCGAGACAGAACAGCGCGAAGGTACCAGCGCGTTTCTGGAAAAGCGCAGGCCCGACTATTCGCGATTTCGCAAGCCGCGATGAAGGTTGTCAGTGCGTGAGATGAGGCAGGATTCCGCCACGGGGGCAATGCTTATACCGGCAGAGACGCGATGACCCATGAAATCCCATATCGAGAAATCAGTGCCTCGGAGCTAAAGGCGGCGCTGCATGATGGCGGCGAGATTGCGCTGTTGGATGCGCGCGAAGAGGTTCCTTACTCGTACCGCCATCTGCTGATGGCATCGTGCCTGCCGCTCAGTCGTCTGGAAGTGTTGATTGATGCCGGCGTGCCTCGCCGTTCGACGCGGGTGGTGTGGTGCGACGACGGCGAGGGATTGGCGCAGCGTGCGGCCCAGCGCATGGCATCGCTGGGGTATACCGATGTGTCCGTATTGTCGGGTGGAATTGCCGCGTGGGAGGCGGCGGGGTTTCGTATATACAGTGGCGTGCATGTGCCGAGCAAGGCATTCGCCGAGGTGGTGGAGCATGCGGCCGGGACACCCTGGATAACGGTTGAGCAGCTCAAGGCATGGATAGACGCCAAGGCTGATATTGCGTTGCTTGACAGCCGCTCCTACGAGGAATTTCACGGCAACAGCATCCCAACAGCGACCAGCGTTCCGGGCGCGGAACTGGTCTACCGCTTTTCCGATCTGGTGCCTTCGCCCGCCACCACGGTGGTCGTCAACTGTGGTGGCCGCACGCGCAGCATCATCGGTGCGCAGTCACTGATCAATGCGGGCGTTCCCAACAAAGTCGTGTCGTTAAAGAACGGCACTCAAGCCTGGCACTTGTCGGGATTTCAGATCATTGAGGGATCGACCGCGAGGCCACCGGGTGTTACGCACCACGGGCATCAGGCGGCCCTGAGCGCGGCACAACAGGTCGCGAACAAATTTGGTATTGCGAGTATCGATGAACAAACCCTGTCGCTCTGGCAGTCCGAATCCGCAATCCGCACGCTTTATGTGTTTGATGTCCGTACACCGGAAGAATATATATCGGGACACGTTCCCGGCATGAAAAACGTGCCCGGCGGCCAACTCGTTCAGGAGACCGACCGGCATGCGGTCACGTGGGGCGCGAGATTGGTGTTGGTGGACGACGATGGCGTTCGTGCGGTAATGACCGCGCACTGGATGAAGCAGATGGGATGGGATGTGGCGGCACTGATACTGGATATGCGGCGGAAGGCGCTGCAGTCGGGGCCTACGACGGCCCATATTTTGGGATTGAATCACGGGGCCGCTCCGACCATCAGTGCCGCGTCGTTGCATGCGCGCATGCAGGCGGGAGGCGTGAGCGTGATTGATCTGGACTGGAGCCGCGACTATATCAAGGGCCATATACCCGGTGCATGGTACGGGATTCGCTCTCGCCTTAACGAGATTATCCACAAGATGCCGGCGGGAGATATGATCGTACTCGCCTCGGCGGATGGCGCTTTGGCCAAACTTGCTGCCATGGACCTGGCCGACGGGCACAACCGTACGGCGCAGGTTTTGCAGGGCGGAAACGCGGCGTGGCGTAAGGCGGGTTATCCGTTGGAGCAGGGCGCGACCCGAATGGCGACTGCGCCTGACGATATACGCCTGAAGGCGCGGGAGCAGAGTGAAAACGTTGAAGACGCGATGAAAGAATATCTGTCGTGGGAAATAGAGCTGGTCAATCAAATGGCGACGGATGACGATCAGCGATTCAGGATTCTTGTAGGATAGTCAGGTGCAAGCACCCAAAATCATCGTGCCACCGTCGGGGATCAGGCTAGGAGTGCCGTGGCTATTCACGCGGCCACTCACGAGGCGCAAAAACCTGCCGGGTTATGCCGCTACGCAACCCGGCGCGGTACGGATACCGGCACTCAGTTCAATGGCCATTGTTTATGTGCTGATGGCGAATGTTGCGCAGGCGCAAACCTACCCGGTCAAACCCATACGGATAATCGTGCCGTTCGCCGCGGGCGGATCCACCGACGTGATTGCGCGCATCGTTGGGCAAAAAATGTCTGAAGGGTTGGGACAGCAATTCGTTATTGACAATCGTCCCGGCGCCGCGAGCAGCCTCGGCACTGAACTTGCAGCCCGCATGGCGCCCGATGGGTATGCGCTCCTGATGGGGACACCCGGTCTGACCATAAATCCAAGCCTGTACGCCGGTGTCAAATTTCACCCGGTGCGCGACTTTGCACCGATCATTCTAATGGCTTCGGTGCCGTTGATCGTTGTGGTGCATCCGTCATTGCCCGTGCAGAACATCAAGCAGCTTGTGGCGCTCGCCAAGGCCCGACCAGGTTTACTGAATTACGCGTCAAATGGTTCATCAACGCATTTGACGGCTGAACTTTTTATGCAGCAGGCAGGCATATCCATGGTTCACGTGCCGTACAAGGGGTCCGCGCCCGCAACGAATGACCTGATCGCGGGGCAGGTGCAAGTCGCGGTTGATAATATTTTGTCCGCCTTGCCACATGTGAAATCGGGAAAATTGCGCGCTTTGGCCGTGACGAGCGCCAAGCGCGCATTGTCTGCGCCGGAAACGCCTGTGCTCGCAGAGTTGGGATTTGCGAATTTCGATGCGAGTTCCTGGTTTGGCCTTCTCGCCCAGGCTGGCGTTTCCACCGAGACCATCAGCCAATTGAACGCCAGTGCCCGCGCGGCGTTGCAAGCCTACGATGTGCGTGAGAAGCTGTCGAATATCGGCGCCGATGTGGTGAGCGGCTCGCCCGAAAATTTTTCAGCGTTCATATCGCGCGAGTACGAACGCTGGGCAAGATTGATCAAGGACCGGAGAATCAGGGCAGACTGAAGATAGACTGAAGTTCCGACCGACTGCCGCAAAGGTGCGAGTGATAGCGGGTATCTGCTGGAGAGGAGTGAGAATAACTTGTCTTCGATGTTGAACGTGGGATTTCTGGCGGCCATATTGGCGGCGGTCTCCACCGTGCACGCTCAAGATTATCCGTCCCGTCCCATACGGATGGTGGTGGCGGTCGCGCCTGCGGGGCCGACCGACATTCTGGGGCGCATCATCGGACAGAAACTCACGGAAAAGTGGGGACAATCCGTGATCATAGACAACCGTCCCGGGGGCGGACAGGTCATAGGCGCCGACATTGTTGCGAAATCGCCGCCCGACGGATACACGCTGTTCATGGGCACCAATACCTTTGCGGTCAATCCCTCGTTGTTCAAGAAGCTGCCATTTGATTCGCTGCGGGATTTTGCGCCGATCACGCTGGTGGCCGAAATTCCGCTGGTGCTGGTGGTGCATCCATCGGTGCCGGCCAAAACACTCAAGGAGTTGATCGCCCTTGGTAAATCGCGGCCACGCCAGTTGATTTATGCGTCGAGCGGCACCAGTTCCTCGCTCAGGCTTGCGGCCGAGCTGATGCAGTCGATGACCGGGATAGAAATGGTGCATGTGCCGTACAAAGGCAGCGGCCCCGCGGCGACTGATCTTATCAGCGGTCAGGTACAGCTCATGTTCGGCAATCCGCTGGTCGTGGCGCCCCAGGTGAAGGCCGGCAAACTGCGCGCCATTGCGATCACCAGTGAGCGGCGCACATCCGCCATGCCGGAACTGCCGACCATGAGCGAAGCAGGATTACCCGGGTACTCGGCAGGTTCGTGGTTCGGATTGATGGCGCCCGGCAAAGTATCGGGCGTGATCGTGAATCAGCTCCACACCGAAGTTGTGCGCATTCTGAAGATGCCGGAGGTGACTGCGCGCGTTACGGGCGATGGCGCAATGATCATTGGTAATACACCTCGGGAATTCGCTGCGTACATCAAGGCGGACATGGACAAGTGGGCGAAGGTCATTCGTGCAAGCGGCATTACCCCTGATTGATGACGGCGATTTCCGATAAAGGACCGCTGAGCGGCTGCACCGTGCTGGAATTGGGCTCAACCATTTCCGGGCCCTTTTGTGCGCGGCTCCTGGCGGATTTCGGCGCCGACGTCATCAAGATTGAACCGCCGGAAGGCGACACGCTGCGATCGCTGGGACAGCGGTACAAGGGTAAATCGTTGTACGCCGCCACGCTATTGCGTAACAAATCGCTGGCTTCTATCGATCTGAGGCAAGAGCAGGGCCGGGATATCGTGCGCAAACTTGCCGCCAAGTGCGACATTGTGATTGAGAATTTCAAGCCCGGAACGCTAGAAAAATGGGGGCTGGGGTACGAGGATTTGCGCGCCCTGAATGCCGGACTCATCATGGTGCGCATCAGCGGATTCGGCCAGACAGGGCCTTACAGCGGCCGTGCGGGTTACGGGGTCATTAGCGAGGCGGTGAGCGGATTAAGGCATCTCATTGGCGATCCCGATCGTCCACCGGCGCGAGTGGCAGTGGCTTTGACGGACTATATTACCGGCCTGTATGCAGCGTTTGGTGCGGTCATGGCGCTGCACGCGCGACGTGTAACAGGCGTGGGTCAATGCATTGATGCGGCGCTTAACGAGTGCGCGTTCAGTTTTCTGGAGTCCCATGTGCCGGCTTACGAAAAGCTCGGTATTGTTGCAAAGCGTGCGGGATCCAGACTTCCAAATAGCGCCCCGAACAATCTCTATTCCACAAAGGACGGCCAGCAAGTACATATCACGGCGATTGCCGATGCGGTTTTCAGGCGTATGGCGCGCGTCATGAATCAGCCTGAACTGGTCCTCGATGCACGCTTTGCAACTGCCGTGAAGCGTGGTGTCAATATGGATGCACTGGATTCCATAATTGAGCAATGGACGCAGACGCTGGACGCCCAGGAGATCGAACAGATACTGCTGGCGGCAAGTGTTCCCGCGACACGCATCTTTACCATGGCGGATATTTTCAAGGATCCGCACTATGCCGCACGCGGCATGCTCGCGGAGGTGCCGGATGATGAACTGGGTAGCGTAACCCTGGCTGCGCCGGTGCCATTGCTTTCCGGAACGCCAGGCAGAATTCGCCGCAGCGGCGGCAGAATAGGGCGCGACACAGAGCGCATCCTGAGCGACGTTCTGGGGATGACACATGAGGCGTTCATGATGCTTGAACGCGCGGGTATCGTAAGTGGCAGTGCTTCAGAAACGTCAAAACAGAGGAAGCTATGACCTGGAAGCCTGAGGCAGATGAAATCGCGCAGCGCCGCCAGTGGGCACTGGAGCACGGCGGGGCCGAGGCCCTTCGCAGCTATCGTGAACAAGGCTGGCTCACCATACGCGAACGCATCGATACGCTGGTCGATGCCGGTTCGTTTCAGGAAATCGGCGGGCTTTCCGGTACGGCTACTTATTCGGGTGGCAAGGTGAGCAAAGTAGTTCCGGCGCCGTATGTGATGGGACTGGCGAAATTAGATGGGCGTCCGGTAGCCGTGGGCGGCGAGGATTTCTCGGTGCGCGGCGGCGTCAACTGGGGCGCGCGATCGAAGGGGGGGCAGGGCGGCTTTTCCGGTGATCTTGCTTACGAATATTGCATACCGCTGGTCAATTTTTGCCATGGCGCGGGCGGAAGCGTGGGCTCGACCCGGCAACGCGGGCATGCGGTTTTCCCTGGCGCAAGGCTCTCGCCGCATTATGTCGATTTGTTGGGGCGAGTGCCCGTGGTGAGTGCCGTCATGGGGACAACGGCTGGCGGACCGGCGGGGCGGGCGATCCTGTCGCATTTCTCGGTCATGGTGCAGGGCAAGAGCCAGGTATTTGCGTCCGGGCCGCCGATGGTGGAGCGCGCACTGGGCATAAAAATCGGCAAAGAAGAACTCGGTGGCTCAAAAGTCGCTGCCGGCATCGCAGGCACGATAGATAACGTTGCCGCGAGCGAAGAAGACTGCATTGCCATGGTGAAGCGGTTCCTGAGCTATATGCCGCAGAATGTCTGGCAGCTTCCGCCGGTCATGCCTTGTGACGATTCCGCGGACCGCATGGAAGAAGCCTTGCTCACCCTATTGCCGCGCAACCGGCGCGCGCCGTACGACATGCGTAAACTGGTCGGGATGATTGTTGATCGGGATTCTGGTTTTGAAATACAGCCGCTGTTTGGCCGCGCATTGATTATCTCGCTGGCGCGCATGAATGGGCGGCCCGTGGGCATCATTGCCAACAATCCGATGGTCAACGGCGGTGCACTTGATGCCAAGGCCGCGCGCAAGCAAACGCATTTTATTGATCTGTGCGATACGTTTCATATTCCGCTGATATTTTTCGTGGATCTGCCGGGCTTCATGATCGGGCCCGAAGCCGAAGAAGGCGCGACATTGCGTGAAGGCATGCGCAGCCTGCATGCGCGCATGCAGGCGACCGTGCCGATGGTCAGCGTGGTGATACGCAAGTGTTATGGGTTCGCGGGATTCGCCGCGCGTGACAGTCTCGGGCTTGATTTCAAAATCGCGTGGCCCTCGGCGGAAATCGGCTCGCTGCCGGTCGAGGGTGGCGTGACGGTCGCGTACCGGCGCGAGATCGCCAGCGCGCCGGATCCCGCTCTAAGGCAGGCCGAGCTCGAAGACGAAATACGCTCGTTGGCGTCGCCGTTCAGGATGGCCGAAGCATTCGCCGTGGAAGATGTAATTGATCCGCGCGAGACGCGGCGTTACCTGTGTCGGATCGTGGGCGCAATGGAAGAGCGTTTGCGCATGGGGTTGGGTGTGAAGGCACGTGCGGGTGTCAGGCCGTAGCGCCGCACGAAGTAATGGAATATAACTAATTGTTTTTATTGTATATTTATAATTGTGCTGTGTCACAAAAATGGATTTTTCCCTATGACGGACAAAATCTTTTGGTATTGAATCTCCCTCTGAGGTGACACAGTACAAATAAGATGTTCAACGAAAACAACAGAGGGAATTCTGATGGCCGGCAAGTACGCACATGAAATGCAGTCCGGTGATGAGTACGAACCGCTTGAGTTCGAGGTCACACCGGATTTGAATCAGCAATTTTTATATGCGGTTGAGGACTTCAACCCGATTTTTCTGGAAGGCGCGGACGGCAAGCCGCCGCTGGTGCATCCCGTGTTGTTGATGCATATGAGTCCGCGCACGCGCAGCCCGTCGTACCGGCAGGCGCCTGGTATGGGTTCCGCGTTCGCACGGGACCGCAGCACTTATTTGGGGCCGGCATATGTTGGATCGCGGCTTCGCGTGACATGGAAGGTTGAGAAAACCTACGAGCAGCGAGGCAAAATCTATCAGGACTATGTGGCACAGGTGCAGGATCAGAACGGCAATCCGGTGCTGCGGCGTGAGCTGTCGTCGACGTTCTTTTCATTGGGCAAGGTGAAAACCTATGCGTTGGGAGACAGCAAATGAGTGTCTTCATCCGTGATGCGAAGGTCGGTGAGCTGTATTCGGGAAAAGCGAGAAAGCTGACGTGGGCACGCGCGCTGGCGCTCTCGGGAGGGCCTTGGGAGATACCCGGATGGCCGGAAAAAAATCTGCACACCGATCTGAAGGCCGCCAACGATGCGGGATTGTCCGCGGTGGTTGTATCAGGCACGCAATGGGAGGGCTATCTGGTCGGATTGCTGGTGGAAATCTTCGGGCTGTCATGGTTTCGCGGCGGACAGCTCGACATCAAGATTCCGCGCAGCGTGAAAATCGATGAGACGTTGCAGCCCAGGGCACGCGTGGAGGCTCGGGAGCCGCACGGCAATGGCGAACGCGTAGCGCTCAGCGTCTGGTGCGAAAATCAGGATGGCCAGCAAGTGCTCGTAGGCAATGCGTGGTGTGTGATTGCCGCGCGCGCGACTGGTTAGGCAAGCGCGATGCGGCGGCTTACCGAAGACCGTGTCAAACAGCGCCTGCGCGACGAAGGATTGCCCGTGCCGGCAGGTTATGTTGCCGCCAGTACATCGGAGGTGTGCGGCATCGTTGAACGCATGCCGCGGGGCGCCGTAATCAAGGCGCTGGTGCCTGCGGGACGTCGTGGCAAAGCGGGTGCGGTACTGCCCGCCGGAAATGCGGTCGAAGCGGGCGTGGCGGCTGCCGGCTTGCTTGGTAGCACCGTAAATGGCCATCGGGTAACCCGCGTGTACGTTGAAGAACGTATATCCATCGCCGATGAGTTTTTTCTGAGCTTCGTGCTGGTCGATGACAAGGCTGAAGTGATCGTGAGCCGGCGCGGCGGTGTCGACATCGAAGAAGTCGCGCGCTTGTCGCCCGATGCCGTGGTGCGCATGCGGATCGACCCGCTGAAAGGGCTTAATCGCTGGACGGCCACCGATGTTTGGTTTGATGCGGGCTTGCGCGGCGCTAGTCTGCCGCGCGTGGCGGAACTGACATCGCGCCTTTATGAGACATTTTGTCGCGCCGATGCATTGCTGCTGGAAGTCAATCCGCTGGCCATTGACGATGCTGGAGCGGTGTATGTGGTGGGCGCAATGATGTCGATTGATCCCAATGCGCTGTTTCGCCACCCCGAATGGCGTGATGATGCGGAACCACTGCCCGACAATCCGCGCGAGCGCGCGGTTGTGCTTGCGAATCAGGAATTCCCGGGCGGTGAATGCCAGTATGTAGAGCTTGAAGGCGACATTGGCTTGCTGGTCGGCGGCGGTGGCGCGGGTCTCTATCAGCACGACCTGATGCTGGACGAAGGCGGCAGCCCCGCCAACCATTGCGTAACGCCGCCCACCGGTTCCGACAATCGAAAGCTCAAGGCCGTGCTGTCAGCGATACTCGCCAATCCCAAATTGCGCGGACTGTTAATTGTGCTGTGTTACAAAAATGGATTTTTCCCTATGACGGACAAAATCTTTTGGTATTGAATCTCCCTCTGAGGTGACACAGTACAATTAATGGGATTTAATTTTGCGCAGATGGTACGTACCGATA